>JAESUD010000140.1 GCA_016763335.1 Emcibacteraceae bacterium
AACCAAAGATGTCTTCACCAATTCTTTGAATGAAAATATCGTGAACCTCATTATCGGTGCGGTAGGAGATTTCCTTCGCCGCACCGTCGTCAATATCACTTACCGCACAAATTATATCACCGGCAACAACACCTACTTCTAATTCACTCAGGCTGACCATATTAATCACTGGACGGCAACCATGGTCCAAGAGCACCCATCCAGCGGCGGATGGTTACTTTTTCAAACAGACCTGCTTTATTATAAGGATCATTACTGGCAAAATCTTCCGCTTCTTCGCGATTTGAAACCTCAACAATTAACATACTGCCTTTTGGTTTTGGATCATCGCCTTCGGTTAAGAGCGGGCCCGCAAGAACAGTGATGCCTTTTTCATTGGCATAGGCCAGATGATCAGGACGCACACTCATTCTTAGATCAAGGCTGTTTTCTTTATCAAAAGCAGTAATTATGTAATGCATTATTTTTTTCCTTTAAATTTTTAAATCTCAGACACAAACGGCCGACTAAGAAGGGCCGTAATAACTTTATCAACATCTTTGCCTTCATGAAGAATATCATTTACCGCCATAACAATCGGCAAATCTATATTTTCTTCTCGGCATATTTTGGCGACCACTGACGATGTATAATATCCTTCAGCAACCGTTTTACGCCCGGCCATCAGTTCTGCAACGGTTTTTCCTCCACCGATAGCAATGCCGAGCGACATATTTCTTGATTGTGGTGATGAGCAGGTAAGTATCAAATCACCAAGGCCACATAAGCCCATCATAGTTGACCTGTCGGCACCATATTTTTCACCAAATCTAACCATTTCAGAAAGACTGCGGGTAATGAGTGCCGCGCGGGCATTATCACCCATTTTTCGTCCTGTAGTGATGCCACAAGCAATGGCAAAAACATTTTTAAGAGCGCCACCTATTTCAGCACCGATAATATCCCGGGAAGCATAAGGTCTAAAAGTTGGCTGACCAATCGCATCCGAAAGCCTCTGGGTAACCCGCTGGTATTTTGACGCGATGGTTACCGCAGAAGGCAATCCGTTAGCCACTTCCCTGGCAAATGTAGGGCCGGATAAAACCACTAACGGGGATTTTGGTAAAACTTCCGAGACAACTTCTGTCATCAATTTACCTGTCGTTTGCTCGATGCCTTTTGCACAAAGGACAATTGCCGAACTTTCAGAGATATGGGATTTAAGCTCATTAAGTACCGGCCTGACAAATTGCGCAGGAACCACCATGAAAATATAATCATTGCCAGCCATATCAGCCAAATTAGCCGTAGCCTTCACATTTTCAGATAACTTAACCCCCTCAAGGAAGGTTTGGTTTTCATGTTTATCATTTATTGACGTCACGACGTCCTGTTCGCGCGCCCAAAGCGTCACTTCACAGCCCGCCTTTGCGGAAAGTTGTGCCAATGCCGTACCCCAGGCACCTGCACCAACCACACCAATTTTTGATGCTTTGAATTCTCCGTCTTCTGACACTATATATTCCTTTTAATACCCATTTTCCAAGTTATGCTTTTCTGCCACCACCGATTGCCGGTGCGGCATCAGGATCAAGCGGCCATCTTGCGACCGCGCCAATACCCAATTCAGCAAAGTCCTCCTGAGCAAATTTTTCAACACCAACCCAGGCGATCATCGCCCCATTATCGGTACATAAATTCATCGGCGGCGCCTTTAATTCAAATCCTTTTTGCATACAGAGCACTGTTAATTTCTCTTTTATAGAATTATTTGCCGCAACGCCACCCGCAACAACGAACATATTGTCTTTTGTCCCGTAATGTTCAAGATAATAATCCATTGAGTTTTTCACCCGATCAATGATTGCGTCTGTAAGTGCTGCTTGAAAACTAGCCGCCAGATCACAAATATCCTGCCGTCTCAAAATACCATTTTTTTCCGCAACCAGACTATCTTTTGCTCTGAGCACTGCCGTTTTAAGACCAGAAAATGAGAAGTTACTACCCGATCTGCCTTTTAGCGGGCGCGGAAAAGCAAACCTTTTTGCATCGCCTTTTAACGCCGCCTCTTCAACGGCTGGTCCGCCCGGGTAATCTAGCCCCAGTATTTTTGCCGTTTTATCAAACGCCTCCCCGGCCGCATCCTCAATCGTGGTGCCCAGTCTTTCATAATTACCAACCCCCTTAACCACAAGAAGCTGACAATGTCCGCCAGACACTAACAACAATAGATAAGGAAAAGCAACGTCATCAGTCAGACGGATTGATAGAGCATGTCCTTCAAGATGATTAACGCTAATGAGCGGCAATTTTCGAGCAAATGAAATCGCTTTCGCGGTCATTAAGCCAACCATAACACCGCCGATTAGTCCCGGCCCTGATGTAACTGCAATTGCCGATAAATCTTCAAACCCCACCTCTGCTTCACTTAGCGCCTGCCGCACCAGTCCGTTGAGATGATCAATATGCGATCTGGCGGCAATTTCCGGCACGACACCACCATATGGTTTATGCTCTTCAAGCTGTGTAAGGATAATATTTGATAATATCTCTTTATCCGAAGAAACTACCGATACTGCCGTTTCATCACAACTGCTTTCTATGCCCATGATAAGCGTTTTATTTTTCATAGTTTCATTGGTCATCGTTACTTTTTTATTATCTTTGCTGGCATCGTTTGAGAAATTCCATTAAACCTTATACCATATAAGGAAAATAATAATATACGCTCTAACATCTGGACGCTAACAGTGCAAGAAACAGTTAAAAATACTATTAAAATAGGCACCCGTGGAAGTAAGCTGGCACTGGCACAGGCTTATGAAGTAAAGGCACTACTCATAAACGCCCACGAACACCTCAATGAAGAAAATATTGAAATTAACGTCATGTCAACCAGAGGCGACCGGGTACAAGACCGAAATTTAAGCGAAATTGGCGGCAAAGGTCTTTTTACGGAAGAAATTGAACAAGCCCTCTATGATGGTGACATTGATATTGCCGTCCATTCCTTAAAAGACATGCCAACCAAATTACCTGACGGCCTTGAACTGGTATGCTATCTCGAACGCGAAGATGTCCGGGACGCGTTTTTATCCAGCTTGGCTTCCTCAATTAACGATCTTCCCAAAGGAGCCGTTGTCGGCACATCATCGCTCAGGCGTAAAGCACAGGCGTTAGCGCTTAGGCCCGACCTGGAGATTGTCAATTTTCGCGGTAATGTACAAACCAGACTAAAAAAGCTTGATGACAATGTCGCCGATGCCACTTTTCTGGCAATGGCCGGATTAAACCGTCTTGATATTAATGATCCCCGTGTTAATGCCGTCGCCACCACGGATATGCTGCCGGCCGTAGCACAAGGGGCCATTACTATTGAAATCGCCAGTCATAATAATGAAATGCGCGATGTTCTCATGCCATTAAATCATAAGGACACTGAACTGAGGGTGCGGGCTGAACGAACAATGCTTGATATACTTGATGGTTCTTGTCGCACACCGATTGCCGGACTTGCGACAATAGATGGGAATATTATGACGTTGCGTGGCCGTGTATTAAATGATGACGGCACAGTGGATAACAGCGATAAAGTAAGCGGTGATAAAAATAACCCGGAACTTTTAGGCGAGAAATTAGGACAATTGTTAAAATGCGCTTCCTCCTGACCCGCCCCTTACATGATAGTGAAATGGTTGCGTCTCTGCTGCACGAAAAAAATATTACTACTCATATTGACCCTCTAATGTTCGTCGAATATCTGCCTGTTACAAAAATTGATGTCTCTAATTTTCAAGCCGTAATATTTACGAGCAGCAATGGCGTTCGGGCATTTGAGCAAAGAAACTATAGTCAAAACTTGATTTCGTATGTTGTCGGTCAAAAAACAGCTGAATCCGCGTATCACATTGGATTAAAACATATAAATAACGCTAATGGTGATGTTGAAAAGTTGTCTAAGAAGATAATATCTGAGTTAAATCCGGCAAAAGGTCCTCTTTTATATTTATGCGGCATACATATTGCCGGAACATTGGTTGACGATCTGAATCGGGCCGGATTTAATGTTAAGCGACAAAATATATACCAAACTGTTGCCGCTAAAACCCTCGACAATGAAACAAAAACTTTACTTAAGACGACTTCAATTAATTATATACCCTTTTATTCCCCGCGCAGCGCGCTTATATTTAATGAACTGATAAATAAGGCTGACTTACAAAATACCCTCGCTACCGTTACGGCACTTTGTTTAAGTCCAAATATTGCCGAAAAATTATCATCGCTGAACAGGAAAAAAATTATGATAGCCCCACGGTCCACACAAAACGATCTTTTCAAGATGATTGATATCGAGCTATAGAGAACTGCAACATGACTAAAAATGAAAAACCTACTCCGGATAAAACCGTAAAGAGTATCAGCTCCATAAAAAAGCCAGAGCCGAGCATAAAAACTCCTCAGGACAAGGCACCTGAAAAAAAATCACCTCATCCTAACTGGTCAATGCGAATATTGGGACTACTGTTAATTTTTATTGGCGGCACGGTCACTGGCATTTATTTTATGCCTGTCTTAAAAGACCGCCTGCCGTTTATTGCAAATTGGGTCGGTGAGAACCAGTCTTCAGATTTGACTGTGATTAATCAAACACTGCTAAATCAGCAAAATGAAATTGACGCCCTTGAAGCCAGCCTTGGTCAACTGTCAATGACAGCCACTAATCAAATACCCTCGAAGCTTGAGGCAAGGATTGCGTTCTTGGAAGAAAACCTCAATGGCTCTACGGAAACATCTCAAAACATTGCCGCTTCACCAATTGATACTTCACAGTCCACTCGAATTGATCTTCTTTTAAGTCGGATGAGCCAACTTGAAGCATCCTTTGTACCCTTAAGCAAAAACTTGATCAATGCAGGCATTGCGGAAAAAGAACGCCAGTCTCTCATGGACGAAACGTCAAGTATTTCAACGAAAATTTCCGATTTAGAAAGTCGTCTTCAAAATGTAGAACAGATTGCGGCCAAAGATAATTCAGGCATTTTGTTAAATTTAAAAATTGCCGAAATAAAACGTAAAATTATGGCCGGCTCATCATATGCTAAGGAGCTTACAACCTTAAAAAGCATCTTTAAAAATAGTGCCATCGCTCAAAATACGCGCTTTAATAATGCTCTGGCTTATTTATCAGATCAGGCAAACACCAATATAATGACGCCCGGTCAACTTGAAAACAAATTCAACAATATTATACCCGACATTATTAGCATTGGTGACGTGGATATAGACGCATCATGGTGGCAAAATACCGTAAGTAAGTTTAAAAATATGGTCACAGTCAGAAAAACCGACGGGTCATCATATAGTGAAAGCGGTATAGATAGCATTATTTCAGAAACTGAAATGTGGTTAGGAAATTCAAATATTAAATCGGCGCTTGAAACAACGGCCAAATTACCTGCTTCTGTGCAAACTATACTTCAAGATTGGAAAACTGCCGCACAAACCTGGCTTGGCAGCGAAGAGGCCATAAGCGACCTTGAAACCATTGCCACAGAAAGTTATATGAAGGAAAATGCTGTTTCCCCTCCTGCCGAGGTTGAATTATGATCCGCTTAACCATTTATATTATTCTGGCAATTATGCTGGCGTTAGGTGCCGCATGGATGACCACAAACCCCGGTCAAATTTTGATAACATGGCAGGGCTGGGAAGTCCGCTTCTCTATGGCGGTGATGGTCTTGTTGGTTCTTTTTTATACAGTAATGCTTTGGTTTACCGTCTGGTTGTTTAAAAAATTAAATATATCAACTTATTTTACTGATCCCAAACGGCTCGCAGCCAAGCGAAAAAAAGGTGAGAACGATCTAGATCTTGCTTGGTCCGCATTTGCATTAGAAGAATATAAAGAGGCAATCAAATTTGGTTTACGGGCTAAATCAAAGCTTGGTGAAAATGGAAGCGTGTTGCGACTGCTTGCCAGCGCAACTTCAAAGATAGGAGACGGCAAAAACCCCTATCTAGATACCTTAAAAGCATCCTCCGCCAGCATGGTTTGGGTAGATAAACAACAGCTAGACCATTATCTATACCAAAGATCATGGGGCGATGCAGCGCCGCTTGTACAAAAAATGCTCGATAGTCATCCCAATAACAAGGAGTTGTTAAAACTTGACTTTCTTCTTCTTGCCCGCCTTGGAAATTGGCAAGAAGCAAAATTAGCCTTGCTAAATGCCCGTCGGGAAAAAGGTGCAATGACGCCGTCCATGTACAAGCATTATAGCGCCGTGATTGATTATTGCCTTGCACAAGAGAAAAAAGCAGCAGGAAGCAAAATGGAAAGTCTCAACTTATTAAAATCATCTTTAAAAAGTGATCCCATGTTTGCCCCCGCGGCATTATCAGCGGCACGGTTATATATTGAGCAAGATGATAGAAAATCGGCAGAAAAAATTCTAACCGCCATATGGAAGCAGGCCCCTAATGCCGAACTTTCAGAAACCATCGCCGAATTATACCCGCAAGAAAGCAGCGGCGAAACGTTCCGCCGCATCAAAAAAATAACTGAAAACGCCTCAGACTTCTCCGAAAGTCATCATTTGCTCGCCAGCGTAGCAATTGACAGCGAACAATGGCCCGATGCCCGACGCGCATTGGAAAGTATAATAAATTCTAACATGGCAAGCAAAACAACTTATCAGACACTCGCCCTGCTCGAAAGAAAGCAAAAAAGCGACAAAAAAGCATCAGATAAATTTATTGAGAAATCTGAAAATGCCAAAGCTGATAACCATTGGCAGTGCAACGATTGCCATAAAATATTCCCACACTATTTACCAACTTGTACCCATTGTCATGAATTTGACAGTATAGAATGGTCCCGCTAATCTGATGTTAATTTTTACTCTTTAAAGTAAAATTAAGCCCCTTTTTGACCTCTATCAATTTAATTTATTTTTAAACGTCTATGCAGATAAGGGAATATAACTGTACTAGAGGATAAAGAAAATGAAACCCCTTACACCCATTGCCAAAACATTTTTAATGGCAACAACAACCCTTGCATTATCACTATCATACTCTGCCAATGCACAAGAAGCTGACAGCCTTGCGGACGCTATTATAAATGGCGACGCTTACGTGGATGCCAGACTTAGAATGGAAAGTGTCTCACAAGACAACTTGGCCGAAAATGGCCTAGCCACAACATTACGCACCAAACTTGGTTATAAAACCGGCGTATGGAAAGGCCTATCCGGCGTTCTGGAATTTGAACATTCTGCAGAAATTGCTGGCGGCAATTATAACAACACCATCAACGGCAAAGGAACATATCCGGTTATCGCCGACGCGAACCATACCGAAGTCAATCAGGCTTATCTTGCCTATACCGGCATTGAGAAAACAACCATTGCGGCCGGGCGTCAGGCTCTTAACTTAGGCACTCAACGCTTTGTTGGTACAGTTGGCTGGCGTCAAAATGACCAAACATTTGATGCGGGTGCCATCATTAACAATTCAATTGATGACCTTACAATTGTTTATGCCTATGTATGGAATGTTAACCGCATTTTCGGTAATGATCATCCCCTTGGCGATCTAAAAACAAAAACCAATGTTCTTGATGTAACTTATAAAGGCATTAAAGGCTTAAGCACTAACGCTTACGGGCTAATGATTGATCTTGATAATGTTGCGGTAAAGGGCTTGAACAGCAAAACATTCGGTATTCGTGCCAGTGGTTCACAAGAAATAGACGGCGGGGCAAAAATTTTGTACGCCGCTGAATATGCATCGCAGTCTGATTATAAAAATAACCCCATGAGCTATTCTACCAAATATTATAACCTCGAAGCGGGTGTTGGCTTTAAAGGCTTTACCCTAAAGGGCGGCCTTGAAGTTCTCGGCAGTGATAATGGGGTTGCATCATTCACCACACCGCTGGCTACACTACATAAATTCAACGGTTGGGTTGATAAATTTCTCGGCACTCCTGCAAATGGCTTACGCGATATTTATGTCAGCGGCGCCTATGCCGTTAAAGGAACTGATTCTGCCATGGACGGCACAAAATTTGCGGTAATTTATCATGATTTCAAATCTGATGTTGGTGGTATTCATCATGGTTCTGAATGGGATGCCTCTGTTAGCAAGAAAATAGACAGATTTAATGTTCTGCTTAAATTCGCTAAATATGATGCGGATGCATGGAGCGTTGATACAACAAAATTCTGGGCACAAGTCGCCACAAAATTCTAATATATTACAAAATTAATAAAAGCCGTCACTTAAAAAATTGAGTGGCGGCTTTTTGTCAGTCAAAGAAAATAATATCATCTTTACTGGAGAGACTATCCGGGTTTGGGCATTCCGGTGTGCCGTGCATAGAACATATCCCAACAACATCCGAATCGCAAAATCCACAGAGAGCTTTAACATGCGGCAAAATAACTGCGTCTTTTCTGATCTCGAAGCCTTTTTGTTTAAACTTCTTTAAAGTCCGGGAAAATGTTTCCGGCTTCATATCCAGATAAGAGGCAATAAGGGATTTGTCGTAGGGCAGCTCAACCATATCCGGCACTCTTCCCTGCTCTAATAATAATTTAAGCAAGAACCACCCCACTCTTTCGGTCGCTGATTTAAGACGGATGCTCTCCATCCCCTGTATCATTAATTGTGAATGAACGGACATCCCCGTTAACACATTCACGGCAAGATCATTATTTGACTTTACATTTTCACGAATAATCTGTGCTGGTAAAGTTAATATTTGCGCATTCTTTGCGACCTGCGCGCTGATGGGAAATGGCGCATTGAGAAACACGGCTGATTCCGCAACCATATCGCCGCTGGTCAACATCTGCACAATGGTTTCTTCACCATTTGAATTTCCCTTATAAAGCTTCACCCAGCCATCGAGAATAATATAAAGCCTGTTGGGAAGTTCTCCTTCTAAAAATAATAATTTACCTTTTTTATAACTTCCGATAGAGGCATTTCTGAATAAATCCGACAATGTCCGTTCTGATATCCCTTTAAAAAGAGATAAATTCTGAATAAATTCATGTTGTTTTTTGGAAAAACTGTTCATTCCCCTATAAAGGCTTTTTTTCTCACCTTCAAAAACTTCAGTGTCTTTACAAGGACCATCTTTGGTTAGTGTATTAACCAAATCCATCTCGACTTTATGCATGAGGTCAATTTTCTGGGTCGCAAGATCATACCAGTCTATAGGGGATATATCATAGCCTTTTGCAGATTTGTCCTTGTTTAAAAGCCTGTGCATTTCATCAATTCGTTTAACGGAATAATCATTCATGTATTTTTCATAACATTTACGCTGAGCATCCGTAGCCAGGGCCATGAAAGTATCTTTATAACTTTCCTGCTCGGCAATCAGTAAACGGTAATTTTCAATAAATTCTTGGTTTCTAAAGGCGTCAAATACCAACCCTCTAGTACCCACCGCACGTTCTCTACCAATTCTTTCTTTTAAATAGAGAAAATTTGAAAAAGCACTGACATGTGAACTGTCATGATTCGGGTCACTAAGGGCCGCTTCAACCATTACATTAATGATAGGGCCAATAATTTTATGGCTGTAAAGACTTATACTATCAATTACGCTTATTTCTTTATTAAGAACAAGGTCTCGCTGAGTTGTTAAATTTTTAACGGCGTCAAGCATGTTGATTAGTTTTTTATGCTGGCCTTCATCAAGCTTACCTTCTTTAACCCAGTCAGGAAGTTTGGAGGAAAGCTCTTCAACCGCGTAATCACTTTCAAGAAATTTTTGTTTAATACCTGAACCATCTGAAGACCAACTACTACACAAATACAAAATAACACAGCCGCGTTCCTTCTGCATTTCATGCACGATCCGCCCTAAGGAAATTAGAGATTGTTTCATACGTAATACTTCCCAGCCTAAACTTTAAAAACAAAAGCTATATCCCTATTACGATAATCCCATACACAATTAATGTAAAGAGACTGCTTGTTATAGTTTTCTTGCCCAATTCCGCCTTTTAAGTCTCAAACTTGACCTTGATCAAATTATTTCTTGTGCGTTCTGTCAATCTGCCAGTGTTAAATTAAGACATTTTTGCTTTACAAGAAAGGCGGAGGCAATGAATACTTTCAACGTAACTTCAGGTGAACAGAAACGAGCGCTGACCCTAAGCACGCTTTCCTTCACTGTATGTTTTGCCGTATGGACCATCTTTTCCATCATCGGCATTAAGATTAAAGCTGAACTCGGACTAAGCGATACACAATTTGGTTTGCTGGTCGCAACCCCAATTTTAACTGGCTCGTTAAGCCGGATTTTCCTTGGTGTGTGGATTGACCAATATGGCGGCAGGCTTATATTTAGCGTACAGATGATTATTACTTCAATCGCTGTATACCTGCTTACCAAGGTATCTACATATCCTATGTTCCTGCTTGCTGCGCTTGGCCTTGGCCTTGCCGGTGGTAGTTTCGCAGTTGGTATTGCTTATGTTTCAACATGGTACCCATCAGAAAAACAAGGCACAGCTCTTGGAATTTTTGGCATGGGTAATGTCGGCGCGGCTATTACAAACTTTGGGGCACCAATATTGCTGGTTGCAATGGGCGGTGCATGGCAAGAGGTTGCGCAAGTTTATGCAATCATTCTCTTCATAACAGGTATTCTATATTACATTTTTACGAAAGATGACCCTGCCCTTCGGCGCCGTAGAGCTGAAGGCATTGAACACGCTTCCTTTATGGAACAAATGGAGCCGCTAAAGAATTTACAAGTCTGGCGTTTTGCACTTTATTATTTCTTTGTGTTTGGCGCATTTGTTGCTCTTGCTCTTTGGCTTCCCCGTTACTATGTCGGGGCATACGGCCTTGAACTTGGAACAGCCGGCATGCTAGCGGCCGCATACGCACTACCAGGAAGTATATTTCGAGCTCTTGGCGGATGGTTGTCAGATGTGATTGGCGCGCGGCGGGTAATGTACTGGACGTTCATTGTTTGCGTTATCTGTACATTTATTATGTCATATCCCGCAACCGATTATACCATTGCCGGCATTAACGGCCCTATCAATTTTAACATTACAATTCCTCTATGGGCGTTTGTTTCGCTAACCATTGTGCTTGGTTTCTTTATGTCACTTGGCAAAGCGGCGGTTTTTAAACACATCCCTGTGTATTACCCAAATCATGTGGGCTCTGTTGGCGGCATTGTCGGTCTGATCGGTGGTCTGGGCGGGTTTTTCCTTCCCATTACATTCGGCATTATGAATGACGTGATCGGCATTTGGACCAGCTGTTTTATGCTGCTAACCGTTTTGATCGGTATAGCCCTTATATGGATGCATATTTCAATTGTTCGCATGGACAGAAAATCATCACCAGAACTTCGCGGCCCTAGATATTTGCCCGAGCTTGAAGCACTCATGAGTGAAAACAAAAAAGGCGAAAGCGCGCCGCACCAAATTAAACAAGAAACTTGAAAAAGGACTAACCAATGGCACAAGATCTTAAAAATTGGGATCCAGAGGATCCGGTACAATGGGAAAACACTGGCAAGGCAATCGCCAACCGTAATCTCTGGATTTCTATCCCCAGCCTTCTCTGCGGCTTCGCAGTATGGCTATACTGGGGCATTATCACTATTCAAATGCTTAACCTTGGCTTCCCAATTGCAAAATCGGAACTGTTTACGCTGGCGGCTATTGCTGGCCTAACAGGGGCGACATTGCGTATCCCAAGTACATTTTTCATTCGTCTTGGTGGCGGTCGAAATACAATTTTCTTCACCACCGCTCTGCTCATAATCCCGGCAATTCTCGCCGGATTTGCGTTGCAGGATGTTAATACTCCTCTTTGGCAATGGCAGCTTCTCGCTTTCCTATCTGGCCTTGGTGGCGGTAACTTCGCCTCATCCATGTCAAATATCAGCTTCTTTTTTCCGAAAAAAATACAGGGTTTATCACTAGGTCTTAATGCTGGCCTTGGTAACTTCGGTGTAACAACCATGCAAATCCTCGTGCCACTCTTTATGACTTTTGGTATCTTTGGCGGTAGCCCTATGAAACTTGTCAACACATCGGGAACTCTTATTGGTAAAATCCCTCCCGGCACGGATACTTATATTCATAATGCGCCGTGGCTATGGCTCTTATTCCTAGTACCGCTCGCGTTTGCTGGTTGGTTCGGAATGAACAATATTGATGATGAACATGTATCACCAAATGTTGGTAATCCAATTTCAGTATTTATGAAAATTACTTTTATGTTGCTTATCGGTTTTACAACTGCCGGGATTGGATACTGGTTAATGCTACCAAGCATAGAAGGCGGTTTGCCAACTTCCGGTATTTTACTTAGCAAGTGGATAGTGCTTCCGATCGTTATCATTTTAACCGTTTTCGCGCTTAAAATGATTCCTGGCGATCTAGGTGAAAACCTTAAACATCAATATAAAATCTTTAATAACAAGCATACATGGGCGATGACTGTCATTTACACGATGACTTTCGGATCATTCATTGGCTTCTCAGCCGCATTCGGCCTGTCTATTAAAGTTATTTTTGGCTTCCAACATCTGATGGTTGATGGCGTTATGACACATGATGTTGCCAACCCAAATGGGCCAAGTGCTCTTATGTTTGCCTGGACCGGACCTTTCATCGGTGCCCTTATTCGGCCAATTGGCGGCATGATTGCCGATAAATTTGGTGGCGCCCGTGTAACTCAATATGTTTCAGTCGTTATGATCGCCTGTGCTCTTGGCGTCGCATATTACATGAAAATGGCATACGTATCTGCAACTCCTGAACAATATTTCGTACCGTTCATGATCTTGTTCCTTGTTCTATTTGCGGCAACTGGCATCGGAAACGGCTCTACTTTTCGGACTATTGCCGTTGTCTTTAATAAAGAACAAGCGGGGCCAGTGCTTGGCTGGACATCAGCGGTTGCCGCCTACGGTGCATTCATCATTCCAAAAGTTTTTGGTGAGGAAATGGGCACCGCTACTCCGGAATATGCCCTGTACGGTTTCTCCGTATTTTACGGCGTATGCATACTGATTAACTGGTGGTTCTACCTCCGTCCAAATGCCTATGTAAAGAACCCTTAAATTTCGACTGTGAAAATTCACCAAAAGACAACAGAAAGATATTCTAATGAGTCACTTTATAGACAGACTAACGTTCTTTTCCGGGGAAAAGCCGGAGCCATTTTCGAATGGTCACGGTATCACTACCAGTGAAAACCGTTCTTGGGAAAAAGCCTATAGGGGGCGCTGGGCGCATGATAAAGTCGTGCGTTCAACCCACGGCGTTAACTGCACAGGATCTTGTAGCTGGAAGATCTATGTTAAAGGCGGCCTGGTAACATGGGAAACTCAACAAACCGATTACCCAAGAACCAGACCCGACCTGCCAAACCACGAACCCCGTGGCTGTGCAAGGGGCGCCAGCTATAGTTGGTATCTATATAGTTCCGCTCGGGTAAAATATCCCATGATCAGAAGCAAACTTCTGAAATTATGGCGCGAAAGACGTAATGTCTACCGCGACCCTGTTGTCGCTTGGGAGAATATTGTTGAAAACCCGCAACACACAAAATCATACAAAACAGCCCGCGGCCTTGGTGGATTTGTCCGGGCTGAATGGGACGAAGTCAACGAAATTATCGCGTCAGCCAATATTTACACAGCTAAAAAATATGGCCCCGATAGGATCGTTGGCTTCTCTCCCATTCCTGCCATGTCGATGATTTCATATGCAGCAGGTAGCCGTTACTTGTCATTGATCGGTGGCGTGTGCCTGAGTTTCTATGACTGGTACTGCGATCTTCCGCCGGCATCACCACAAGTGTGGGGCGAACAAACGGACGTTCCGGAAAGTGCCGACTGGTATAATTCAAATTATATTATGGCTTGGGGCTCCAACGTGCCGCAAACCAGAACTCCGGACGCTCATTTCTTCACCGAAGTGCGCTATAAGGGTACAAAAACCGTGGCAATCACACCAGATTATAGTGAAGTAGCCAAACTATCCGATATGTGGCTTAACCCGCGTCAAGGCACCGATAGTGCGATGGCGATGGCATTCGGCCATGTTATTCTGAAAGAATTTCATGTTGACGGACAAAGTGATTATTTTGATGAATATTGCAGACTTTATTCCGATATGCCGTTCCTGGTCAGATTAGAAGAAACGGACGGTGAACTGGTTGCCGGACGTACACTTCGCGCTTCTGATTTTAAAGATAATCTCGGACAGGAAAATAACCCTGAATGGAAAACGCTGGTATATGACACCAACACCAACAAACTTGCTGTGCCAAATGGCACCGTTGGCTCGCGTTGGGGTGAAGAAAAAAACTGGAATCTTGAAGCAAAAAATGTCGCGAATGGCAAAGAGATATGGCCAGAAAAATCATTTATCCGCAAACATGACGAAGTTGTCGACGTCTGTTTCCCGTATTTTGGCAACATCGAAAATGATCAACCGATATTCAATGCCACAGACCATAGCAGTATTTTAAAACATAAAATTCCTGCCCGTAAGGTAAAAACCAAAGACGGTGAAATTCTTGTGGCGACCGTCTACGACCTTATGGTCGCAAACTACGGTGTTGATCAAGGCCTCGGCGGTGATCATGTGGCGAAAGACTTTGATGATGACGCGCCCTATACCCCGGCATGGCAAGAAAAAATTACCGGCGTTTCTCGCGAAAAAATCATTAAAATTGCCCGTGAATTTGCGGACAATGCTGATAAAACCCGTGGCCGTTCCATGGTTATTCTCGGCGCGGCGATCAATCATTGGTACCATATGGATATGACCTATCGTGGTATTATTAATATGCTTGTCATGTGTGGCTGTATCGGTAAATCCGGTGGTGGTTGGGCCCATTATGTGGGACAGGAAAAACTGCGACCTCAAACCGGATGGCAACCCCTTGCCTTCGCTCTTGATTGGAACAGACCACCGCGTCATATGAACAGTACGTCATTTTTCTATAGTCATTCTAGCCAATGGCGCTATGAAAAACTCGGTGTGGATGAAATACTCTCCCCCCTAGCTGATAAAGAAAAATGGAAAGATTATTCCCTTATCGACTGTAACGTCCGTTCTGAACGGATGGGCTGGCTTCCGTCTGCACCACAGCTTGAGGAAAACCCGCTTCAGCTTTCCAAAGAAGACAAAGAAGCCGGAAAAACTTCTGCTGAATATATTTCGCAGCGACTTAAAGATAGATCACTTCGCATGTCTTGTGAAGCACCGGATAATCCAAAGAACTTCCCGAGAAACATGTTTATCTGGCGTTCAAACATTTTGGGATCAAGCGGTAAAGGCCATGAATATATGCTTAAATATCTACTCGGCACACAAAATGGTGTTCTTGGTAAAGATTTGGGCGCACAAGGAGACGCCAAACCATCTGAAGTCGACTGGGTTGACGATGCACCGGAAGGCAAACTTGATCTTGTGGTGACGCTCGATTTTAGAATGTCTACCACATGTCTTTATTCCGATATCGTTTTACCAAGTGCCACATGGTACGAGAAAAACGACCTTAACACCTCGGATATGCATCCTTTCATCCATCCCTTAAGCCGCGCCGTTGACCCCGCTTGGGAAAGCCGCAGCGATTGGGATATTTACAAAGGATTTGCCAAGAAATTTTCTGAACTTTGCGTTGGACATCTCGGTGAAGAAACCGATGTAGTTGCGCTGCCGATCCTGCATGATACACCAGGCGAACTAGCACAGGCGACAGGCG
>JAESUD010000141.1 GCA_016763335.1 Emcibacteraceae bacterium
TATTTACCGAATTAATAATATAGATGGATAGCATCATGACGAATAATATTTTAAATAAACCAGTTTTAAAAACATTCCTTGCGGTTGTTGGCTTTACCATGCTTGCTGCCTGTAGTTCACCAGAAGAAATAAAACAGGCCCATTATGAAAATGGCATGGAATTATTGGACGAACAAAATATTATTAAAGCAAGTCTTGAATTTCGTAATGCTCTTCAAATTGATGATACTTTTGTTCCGGCTTGGTATGGTTTGTCCTTGGTTGAAGAAGAAAAAAAAGAATGGGTAAAAGTAAATGTCATTCTAAATAAAATAATTGAACTTGAGCCAACCCATTTAAACGCCCAAGTTAGACTTGGCACATTATTAATGATGGCGGGACAACTTGATAAAGCCGTTGAAATTAGTGAAACCTTGCTTCTTCTCGATAATCAGAATGCAGATGTTTTGTCGCTTCGTGCGGCTATTTTATTAAAATTAGAAGATGCCGAAGGGGCAATTGAGTTTGCCAACAAATCATTAAACGCTGAACCGGGAAATGTTAAAGCAATTCAAATATTAGCAGCCGAACGTTATACAAAACGTGATTATGATGGTGCGCTTGCATTCATTGCAAAAGCAAACCCAGATGAATTAAAAAGCAAAGATTTATTATATATCACCATACTTATTCATGAAACAAAAGGCGATATTGAGCAGGCTGAAGCGACCTTTAAACAAATGGTAGATAGCTATCCAGAAGATCAGGAAGTGAGAATTGCCTTTGTCAATTTTTATGTTCAAAATAAAGATATTGATGCGGCAGAACAAGTATTAAGGGACCTCGCTGCGCTTGACCCTTCTAATTTTGATAGAAGCATTGATGTTGTCCGCTTTTTAAACAGTTATAGAGGCGAGAAAGCCGCTGAGGATGAACTTACAAACCTTATTCAACGCGGGACAGATGTCGTTCGTTATCAATTAGCATTAGCAGAATTTCATCTAACAAATAATAAACGCGAAGAAGCTAAAATTATATTTGGCAGAATTGTTGATAGGACGGGGAGTTCAGAAGATGGATTAATTGCCGGAGCTAAGTTGGCCGCAATGGCCATTAGTGAAGGTAATACAGAACAGGCCTCAGAAATTATTGCGCAAATACTTGAAATAGATCCTATTAATGTTTCCGCACTCGAAATGCGCGGCTCAATCAACTTAAATGATAACAAATATGATAATGCTATTCAGGACTTAAGGATTGTATTAAGTGAAACACCACAATCCGTTCGGGCATCGATTTTACTTTCTTCGGCATATGAACTAAGCGGCTCAATTGAACTAGCCGATGATACACTGGCCGATGCAGTTCGGTTTAGTGATAATGATAGCAGTGTTGCCATTGCCTATGCCAATTTTTTAATTAAACAGTCAGCGCCTGCAAGAGCGGAAAATGTTCTGATGGAAGTAATGAAGTTTAAGCCTTCCGATACTGATATTTTAAAATCACTGGCCAGAGTTCGTTTGATCCGTCAGGACTGGTTAGGGGCGCAGCAAATTGCCGATGCCATCAAGAAGCTTGACGAAAATGATGATGTTAGTAATGAAATTGAAGGATTGGCATTTAATGGCCAGCAAAATTATGAACAAAGTATTTTATCGTTTAAAAATGCTTATGAGCAGTCAAATAGCAGTACAAGGCCGTTAGCATCACTTATCAATGCTTATATTCGCGCGGGAAAAACTGTGGAAGCAGAAAATTTCTTAGACAGTGTGCTCGTCGATGATCCTGATAATTATCAGGCCCTAATTTTATTAGGCAGGTTATATAATTTTATTCAAACCCCGGACGAAGCTGTTAAAGTTTTTGAAAAAGCTATTGCCGCAAACCCAGAAGTAGATACGGCCTATATGAGCCTTCTTTCTCATTATATTCGGTCAGATGATAATGCCTCAGCTTTAAAAGTAACAGAACGTGCTCTTTCCTCAGTAGAAAATAAAGTCGGTCTCCAGTTGATGAAAGCACATATTTTTGAACGAGAAAAAGATTTTGAAGCGGCCATTCGGGTATATGAAGAAATGTATGCTGAAAATTCTACAATTGATATTGTGGTTAACAACCTTGCCAGCTTATTATCAGAGCACCGTACAGACAATGAAAGCATGAATAGAGCGCAAGCATTAGCCGTTCGGTTCCGCCAGTCTTCTATTCCTCATTTCAAGGATACTCTTGGATGGATTTATTATAAAACAGGTGATATACAGTCCGCGACATCAATTTTACAAGATGCCGTCGAGCAATTACCAACCAATATATATTTCAGATATCATTTGGGCATGGCTTATATGGCAAATGAAAGACACGCGGCAGCGGGCAGAGAGTTTGAAGAGGTGATCAAACTTTCAGAAACGCAACCGTTTGAAGAATTACAAGAAGTTAAAGACTTGCTCGCGGGTATTAATCCTTCTAGCTAATAACAGATGAAGTTACGTTAAAAATGTATAATGAATTTTATGGACTGACAGAAAAACCGTTTTCAATTTTACCTGACCCGGATTTTATTTATTGGGGACAGAACCATTCGCTGGCTTTTAGTATGTTGGAATATGGTATATTAAACCAGGCTGGTTTTACGGTTATTACCGGTGAAGTAGGGTGTGGGAAAACCACCCTTATTCGTCATTTGTTAAATAGTCTAGGTGATGATCTTAATGTCGGGTTAATTTCAAATGTTCAGGATGATCGTGGAGATTTATTGCAATGGGTATTGCTTGCCTATGGTCAACCGTTTGAAGAAGAATCAAGTGTAAAACTTTTTGACCAGTTTCAAAAATTTATTATTGAGGAATATGGGCGCGGGCGTAAAACCATTCTTATCGTTGATGAAGCACAAAATTTAGGGATTAAAACTCTTGAACAATTAAGACTTCTCTCCAATATCAACGCCGATAAGCACCAAATTTTACAACTTATTTTAGTAGGGCAACCTCAGCTTAAAGATCTATTACAAAGACCAGAGCTTGTACAATTCTCACAGCGTATTTCTTCTGATTTCTATTTAAAGCCGTTTAACCTTGAAGAAGTTGAAGCCTATATTGAGCATCGACTTAAAATTGCGGGATGTGAAGATAAAATTTTTGATGATGAAGCCTGCACCTATATATATATGGCTAGTCAAGGCATTCCCCGTTTAATTAATATTATTTGTGATACGGCCCTGATTTATGGTTTCTCGGACGATGTAAAAACAGTTTCAAAAGATTTAGTCGAAAAAGTTATTGCCGATAAAGGCCGTCATGGGATTCTCCATTATTCTGAAGTTAATAAAACAAAAACCAATAAACTTTATGAAATTCCAGATTCTAGTGATGGGCCGGCCTTGATCATACATGATCAAAATCTTGCCAAATATCTTCTTAAAAAAGCAAAAGAGTAATTTTTAAGCTACCTATATTATTTTTTTAAAATTAACCAATAAGACTTTATTGTCTCATCAATTAAAATTTTATAAGAACCGTTTGAATATGTGTGGGGTAAATCAAACTCTTTACCATATTTATTAAGCAAGAAAAGCTTAAGTCCCGGTTTTGCTTTAATAGTGATAGCACCGTTTAATGGTTCGGAAAGAAATGGCATAGAATTATTTGGCGATGGTTCGGTTCGACTTGCCAGTGAAATGAGAATATTTTCAGAGTTATTTATGGCATATCCATCAAGACTTTGTACCGCAATAGCCGCATTGACATTTTTGAAATCAACAATTATGTCATCAAGTACAATGCTTTTTCCACCAATCCATCCCATGGCAATTTGTGATTTATCACTATTTACGGTGTAAATACCATCTATCCAGTTTCTGGTTAATTCCCCAGTATCCGAACGGACAAAATCTTGACCGTCTGGGATAAAATTTTGGTTTTTATTAGTTACTTTGATGGTTTTTTCATCAAGCTTTGCAGGCTTCAACCATGGTAATTCTTCGGTAATTGGCAAATCAATTACCAATTTGCTTTGCTCCATTAAAGTACGAATAGTTTGTGAATTTGCAGGAGTATTGCTTTGATTATAAAAGCTGTTTTTATCAAGTGACAACGCATAAGTATTAATGGCCGCACTGACATGCCCTGCACGGTATAACAGGGCGCCAACGGGCATCATTGCCATTGTCGCCGGATCATTAAATGTTGAATAATTGCTAGGACGGCCAAGTTTATTTAAGGGTTGTTGGCTATATCCATATTGCATCAACGCATCCCAGCCTTGCAGCGCCGATACCGCTGCTAGATAAACCGGACTCGAAAAACGGTCAAACGTATTCGGGAATGGTTCAACGTTCCATTCACTGACTGATAGTGGCATACCATTTACCTGAGCCGCACCAATCCAGTTAATAAAATTATCTTTCACTCGCGGGTTTGTTTTGAAAAAATCCGGACGCCCATATGTATGAACGTCAATCATTGTCCCGTCCGTTAACGCTGGAAGGCTAGATAACGGCATTTTTCCCCATGAATTCGTGGTGGTAACAGAAGATTTAAGATCAAGGGATTTTAAATGAGAGATCATTCTGGAATTAAATTTATGTTCAAGATCATTTAAAAATATTTTAGAAACACCAAACTCCCATGAGCGCCAGATTTTATTTTTTGAAAGGTTAAATTCATCAGCAAATTCATTAGCAATATCAGTATATTTTTCATTTGAATTTGGTACTTTTCTATCAGGAAGCAAGGCATTTGCAAAATGGTGAGTAAGGTCATTTTCATTGGTTATCATTACATTGATAATCGCAGGGTCATCCTTATAAGCAAGTCCAGTATACTCATTCACATGATTTAAATAAGCCTCATTGAATTCTTTCATACGTGCTTCAATACCATCATTTATATAAGTAAATCCGCGGCCAAGGGTAGGGGTTTTACCTTTTGATATTTCATCAAAGTTATCGATGTTATCTTGTTCAGTATAACTACGTGCAACGTTAAGGTCCAACCAGACATATATTCCTTCTTCCTTTAAGGCATTAATCCATAAATCGAGCATTTTAAGAGATGAGGGGTCAAATTTGGAATTTCCCGGCGCATATTTGCCAAAAATATTAGGCTTTACCCAATAAGAATCGTGATGATGAAGGCGGACAAGGTTAAAGCCTAACATCGATAGCCGTTTTGCGTGTGCTGTAATATTACTAGGGCTGGTTCGATATAATGCGTATGCCTGAATATTGGTTCCCCAAAAACGAACTTCACGGCCATCTTCAAAAACAAGTTTTTCACCATCAGCCTTTAAAAATCCATGTTTTCCGGCCGGGATTTCATCTTTATTTAAAAAACTAAGATCAACCGGTGAATAAGATGGATGGATCATATCCTTATGCCATTTAAAATCCGGCTTTCCGCCCAATCTTTCTGGTAAAGTAGCAAGAACTTTTCCATCAATGGGGAGAGTAACACTCATCGTTAGGTTAGTCGTTTCCGGTTTTATATCATTTTGGTAGAAAAAGGCGCGAATTTGCCTTTTATTTCTGCCTTCAAAATATATCCGGCTTAGCGGGTTTGAAAACCGTACAGTTATTTGCTCGCATCCATTATGTCCTTCCATAATCCAACCTGAGTTATCTTCAAGTAATTCGACATTCACATCATCATTATCATCATAATCCAACCTGAACACGATGCCGCCACCAATAACATCGGAAAGTGCTCTGCGTGATTGCAAAGTATAATCCCAACTCATCTGATTTGGTTCGCTTACTTTCGCACTGCCTGAAAGAGAAAGTGATAAGTTAGAAACACTCGTTTTAAATGTGTAATTTTTACCACCGAGAGTTTTAATTTCATTTTTAGAACCTGCCCATCTCCAATTATCTTCCCAAAAAACATATTTTGAATTTACAAGATTTTTGGAATTTGAATTTATATTAAAAAGTCCTGATTTTTCATCAAAAACCAATTCGCATTGTTGTGCAAACGTAATTTGCGATATAATGCTGAATATAAATCCGAAGAGTACTGTTCTAAAATGTAACATATTATTCATTAAACCCTGATAAATGTAGTTTTTTATTATAAAAATGTAATGGCGTTTATTTAATGTAAATATTATGGTTATATATTTTGTTATGTAAATATAGTTTTAGCCAAAAATGAGGTTTTTTTGTGAACATATTAATAACCGGAGGTGCTGGTTTTATCGGAAGTGCTCTTGTTCGTTATATTATCGAGCATACAGAACATGACGTTATAAATCTTGATAAATTGACTTACGCAGGAAATTTAGAATCTATTGCTACCGTATCAGCAAGCAGCCGTTATCATTTTGCACAAGTCGATATTTGTGATGCTGTAAAAGTATCCGCAGTGTTTAACCAGTTTATGCCGGATATCATCATTCACCTTGCGGCGGAATCCCATGTTGATCGTTCCATTGATGGACCGGGTGAATTTATTAAAACAAATATTGTCGGTACATATGTATTGCTTGATGTCGCAAAAGAATATTGGAACGGATTGCCGGATAAGAAAAAGGCAAAATTCCGTTTTCATTATGTTTCCACTGATGAAGTCTACGGTGACCTCGGTCATGGTGATGCCTTATTCACTGAAGAGACGGCATATGATCCAAGTTCACCATATTCAGCATCCAAGGCAAGCTCTGATCATCTGGTTAGAGCATGGCAAAGAACCTATGGCTTCCCGACCGTCATCACAAATTGCTCAAATAATTATGGCCCCTATCACTTTCCAGAAAAACTTATCCCGCATATGATCTTAAATGCGTTAGACGGAAAACCATTGCCAATTTATGGTGACGGTAGCCAAGTGAGGGACTGGCTTTATGTCGATGACCATGCAAGAGCGCTTTATTTAGTCGCAACTACGGGTAAAATTGGTGAAACCTATAATATTGGCGGCCATAATGAAAAAACAAATTTGCAAGTGGTTAAAACCATCTGTCAATTGCTTGATCAACATGGTCCTGAAAAAACCCAGGGTGTTAAAGATTATCTCGATCTAATTACATATGTAAAAGACCGTCCGGGTCATGATTTGCGTTATGCTATTGATGCCAGTAAAATCGAACGAGAACTCGGGTGGGTGCCACAAGAAACATTCGAAAGCGGTATGATTAAAACCATATGTTGGTATCTTGAAAACCGTAGCTGGTGGCAACGGGTACTAAATGGTGATTATAAACTATCACGCCTCGGCGCAGAAGATTAAGATGACAATTAAAAGAGACAATAATGACAAAAAAATATAAAGGTATCGTTCTTGCTGGTGGCTCAGGGTCAAGGCTTCATCCAATTACACAGGGGGTTTCAAAGCAACTATTACCGATTTATGATAAACCAATGATTTATTATCCGATTTCGGTATTAATGCTTTCTGGCATTAATGAAATTCTTATCATATCAACACCGGAAGATTTGCCCTATTTTAAACGCTTGCTCGGGGACGGAAGTCAGTTTGGTGTAAGTTTTACGTACGAGGAACAACCATCGCCGGACGGACTTGCGCAGGCCTTTTTGATTGGTGAAAATTTTATTGGTAAAGATAATATTGCCTTAATACTTGGCGATAATTTTTTTTATGGTCAAAACTTAACGAAAAAATTAAGAGAATGCAGTAAACTATATTCTGGCGCAAAAGTGTTTCTTCATCCAGTAAGTAATCCCTCGTTTTACGGTGTTGCAAAAATTAACAAAAAAAATAAAATATTAAAAATTATAGAA
>JAESUD010000142.1 GCA_016763335.1 Emcibacteraceae bacterium
ATGGTCATCAATGAAACGGCCGCAAAGCAAGCAGGCTGGACGAACCCCGCCGATGCCGTCGGCGAGCAGGTTTATGCTGCATTTTCATTTGGTGGCACGAGTTATAGAATTGACAGCACCATTGTTGGTGTCGTTGAAGACGCACATTTCAGCTCTGTACGGTCTGAGCCAGCGTCACTATCCATTGGTCTTGGCGACAACCTGAAAGTAATGATTATAAAAGTAAAAGAAGGCGATATGAGCGAGGCCGTGGCCCTTATTGATAATATTTGGCGTTCACATGTCCCCTCATACCCCATCCGCCGCACTTTTCTTGAAGAGGACTACGCATCATTTTATGCCGTTGAAGGGCGCGTTTTTGCCATGTTCATGGGCTTTGCCGGCATTGCGGCGATGATCGCCTGTATTGGTCTTTACGGGCTGGCCAGTTTTATTGCGGACCGCCGCACCAAGGAAATTGGTATTCGCAAAGTTCTTGGCGCTTCAATTCTCGATATAGTCATGATGCTTTCATGGGAGTTATCCAAACTTGTAATCATTGCCAATGTCATCGCTTGGCCAGTGGCATGGATATTAATGAATGATTGGCTCATGGGCTTTAGCTACCGCATTGATATGAGCGTTACCCCGTATGTTATCGCCGGAATAGTTACCTTCATTCTGGCATATGCCACCACATCGGCGCGCGCATGGGCTGCCGCACGGATTAACCCGATTTACGCTTTAAAAAGTGAATAAAAACTTGAATAGAAAAGAAGATAATTATGTTTAGAAATTATGTAAAAATAGCCATCCGAAGCATCGCAAAAAACAAACTTTACGCCATTATCAATATCATGGGACTGGCGCTGGGGTTGGCCATTTATATATTTGGTGGCCTTTTATCCAGCTATGAATATACCCATGATACTTTTTTTGAAAATTCAGACCGAGTATACACCGTTCGCGGCGCGGTTAATCCAAAAGCCAATATGAGCATTGACCAAATAGAAGGCGTTCATTCAGGACTTACACCGGTCATAAGAGCAGAACTAAGTGATGTGGAGGCCGTGGCCCGCACCATCGGACGTGAGTTTCTTATTTCTGTCGGTGAAAATAATTATTATCAAAATTTACGTTTTGCTGACCCTGAGTTATTACAAATTTTTAATTTTGATTATGTTTCCGGCAATAGTTCCGCACTCAATAGTTCAACGGGTATTTTAATAACAGAAACTATCGCGGAAAAATATTTCCCCGGTGAAGAAGCTATGGGTAAGACCCTAACCCTCGACCATGAACATGATCTTTCCGTCGTCGCTGTCATCCGTGATGTACCGGCAAATTCACATTTTAATTCTTTCATCTTCACCGATACCTCACTTGGCATTCTTATTCCCATGAGTGCTATGGAACGGATCACAGAATTTGTTCCAGATACCAACTGGAATAGCACGTCTAGCGGTAATTTAACATATGTGATGTTACCACCAGCGTTCGATCAAGACTGGCTAACAACCCAACTTAAAGGTATTTACGAACGGCATTATCCTGAAGATCAAAAAGAATTTTTAAGCGGCATATTCGCCCGTCCTATGATTGACGCCAATACGGCAATTTGGGATATGCTCGGCATTCCAGTGATTGATGTTGTTGCCATCCTTGGATTGCTTGTCCTGATCATTGCATGCGTAAACTATACCAACCTCGCCACCGCCCAGTCGATGGGAAGAGCGCGCGAAGTAGGACTGCGTAAAACATTAGGGGCTGGTCGCGTGCAATTGCTTTCACAATTCATTATCGAAAGCATGACCATCACATTATTTTCGATGATCCTTGCCCTAAGCATGCTTGAATTGATCATTCCATTATTTAATTCTGCCACCGGAAAAATACTGACATTAAATTATGTCGACACACTGCCGTGGTTATTGTTAACCACAATAACTGTCGGCGTCTTGGCTGGTGCATATCCCGCTTACCTGATTACAAAAACCAATCCCATCGAAGCGCTTAGAGACGAAGCCCGCAAAGGCCGTTCAGCATCATGGATTCGCGCGGCGATGATTGGTGTACAATTCACCATTTCTGTCAGCATATTGGCCTGCGTGCTCGTGGTATATGCACAAAATAAGCAAGTCGAGGAAAGCAGCAACATATTTGCCAAAGATCAGATTTATACTCTTGACCGTTTGAATGTTGATCAAATGGAAGACCGCCATCAGATACTTAGAAATGAAATGCTCAATATTCCTTATGTCGAAAGCTTCACCCTATCTTCACAAGTTCCGTATGAGCAATCCAACAGCAATATTAAAGCATCAACAATTCTCAATGATTTTGAAAGTGGATTTAATTTAAACCAATTAAACATCGATCACGGATTTGTTGATACTTATAATATTCCCATTATCGCCGGGCGCAATATATCCGATGAAATAGCGCTTGATACCCATATAAGGGAACGCGGTACTGCCAATGTGCTCATAAACGAACTTGCGGTTAAAAGTTTTGGTTTTGCCTCACCCGAAGATGCGATTGGTAAAATATTTTATGAAGACGAAGGCGAGCGCGGCATTACCACCTATACCATCGTCGGTGTAATGGCTAACCGAAATATCCTTGGACTTTTCAACCAAGAAAAACCGTTTTTCTTTTTCATGCGGGATGCGTCATACCGTTTGGCTTCAATTAAAATTTCAGGAAATGCACCGACGAGCGTATTGAGAGATATCGAAGACGTCTGGCAAGAAGTTTATCCTGATTATCCTATGCAAGGCAAATTCCTTGATGAAACATTCCAGCAGGTTTACATGATTTTTGATCTGGCAACCAAATCGCTCGCTGTGTTTGCAATGTTTGCTTTATTTTTAGCGGCCATTGGTCTGTTCGGCTTGGCGGCCTACATGGCGGAACAAAAAACCAAAGAAATTGGCATCCGTAAAGTACTCGGCGCCAGTAATAATCAAATCGTCAAGTTACTGATCTGGGAATTTTCTAAGCCCGTACTTTGGGCCACACCCATTGCACTCGGCTTAGCCTATTTTGCATCGAGTGCTTACCTCGAATTTTTTGCGGAACGCATAAGCCTGCCCTACGGTATGCTCATTGGTGCCGGGATCGGCGGAATAATACTTTCATGGGTAACGGTTGCCAGTCACGCCTTTAACATCGCCAGAACAAATCCGATCAATGCCCTTCATTATGAATGAGAGAAAATATTATGTTTAGAAATTATGTAAAAATTGCCATTCGAAGTATTGGTAAAAACAAACTATATGCATTGATTAATATTTTGGGCCTGACCATGGGGTTGGCTATTTATATCTTTGGTGGCCTGCTTGCAGATTATGAAAATAGCCATGATGCTTTTTATAAAAATGCTGATCGCACTTATACCATTCGCAGTGTTTTTAATCCGGCCGCCAATGTTGGTGTCATCCAAAATGATGGCGTTCAATCGGCCCTAGGGCCAATTATTAAAGCAGAACTTAGTGAGATTGATGCCGTCGCCCGCACCAAAAGCAGGGAATTTCTACTGAGCGTCGGGGAAAATAGTTTTTATCAAAGCTTACGTTTTGCCGATCCTGAATTATTACAAATTTTTGATTTTGATTATATTTCTGGTGATGCTTCCGCACTGAACAGCACGACTGGAACAATGATTACAGAAAGCATTGCTAGGAAATATTTTCCTGATCAAGACCCGATGGGGCAAACAATTACGTTAGATCATCAACATGACCTTTTCGTTCGCGCCGTCATTCATGACTTGCCAGCGAACACCCATTTCAATTCCGCATTCATTCAATCAATACCGATGGAAATCATTGTTCCTATGAATGCCATGGAACGCATAACTGATTTTAAGCCAGATGAAAACTGGGGTCAACTTTCCATGGGTGATTTGACTTATATTATGTTACCGGAAAACCTAGATGGTGAGTGGCTGCAAACCCAAATGGACGGTATTTATGACCGC
This sequence comes from Emcibacteraceae bacterium, assembly GCA_016763335.1. GTDB lineage: Bacteria > Pseudomonadota > Alphaproteobacteria > Sphingomonadales > Emcibacteraceae > Pseudemcibacter. The sequence continues at coordinate 3,962 of JAESUD010000142.1, forward strand.
CATTATGACATTGAAAGAAAAGAATTCATAATCGGCGTTGTCGTACGGCCCTTGGTTGATGCCAATACGGCCTTTTGGGATGCTTTGGGCATACCTGCAATTGATGTTGTAGAAATGCTTGGTCTGCTTGTTCTGATCGTTGCCTGTGTGAATTATACCAATCTTGCTACCGCGCAATCCATGGGTCGCGCCCGCGAAGTTGGCCTCCGTAAAACACTTGGTGCTGGCCGTCCACAACTTCTTATTCAGTTTATCGTCGAAAGCATGACTATAACCATAATAGCCCTGATTATAGCGTTAACAATATTGGAATTGATAATTCCTTCGTTTAATTCGGCAACAGGTAAAATATTATCAATAAATTATATTAATACCATTCCGTGGTTATTATTAACCACGGTAATAGTCGGTATTTTTTCCGGCGCATATCCAGCATATTTAATTACCAAAACCAGCCCGATAGAAGCCTTACGCGACGCCGCCCGCAAAGGACGTTCAGCATCATGGGTAAGGAGCATTATGATCGGCGTTCAATTTTCAATCTCCGTTTTTATGTTGGCACTAGTTCTTGTTGTTTATGCTCAGAATTCAAAAGTTGAAGAAAGCAGTAATATTTTTGCAAAAGATCAAATTTATACTCTCGACCGGATTAACGTAGAACAAATTGAACAACGTCACGAAATTTTAAGAAATGAAATGCTCACCATTCCCGGCGTTGAAAATTTTACCCTTTCTTCACAAGTTCCCTATGAACAAACCACAACGACCTTTACCGCCTCTACTATTCTTAATGATATTTCATCCGGTTTTGATATATTCCAGCTTAATGTTGATCATGAATTTATAGATACTTATGACATACCAATTATTGCTGGCAGGAATATTTCACGTGATGTAGCCCTTGACACTCATGTAAGGGAAAGAGGCAAAGTCAATGCAATGGTCAATAAACTTGCCGTACAAAGGCTTGGTTTTGCAAGCCCACAAGAAGCAATCGGCCAAGTTTTTTATGAAGATGAAGGTGAACGTGGCATTACTACATATACCATTATTGGTGTCACGGGTGATGTAAATATACGTGGGTTTCATAATGTCACAAAACCCTCAATCTTTTTTATGCGTGATGCATCTTACCGCCTTGCTTCCATCAAGTTATCTGATAACGCAACACCGCAGACTATTAACGAAATAGAAGCCGCCTGGAAAAGAGTTAATCCCGATTACCCGATGCAGGGAAAGTTTCTTGATGAAACATTTCAAAGCGTTTACATCGTTTTTAAGCTCGGCACACAATCGCTCGCTGCTTTTGCTATCTTTGCTTTATTTCTGGCATTGATCGGCCTGTTTGGTCTTGCTGCCTTTATGGCCGAGCAAAGAACAAAAGAAATGGCATTCGTAAAGTTCTTGGCGCAAATACAATTCAGATCATTAAACTTCTTATCTGGCAATTTTCAAAACCCGTACTTTGGGCCACGCCCATTGCTTTAACCGCGGCATATTTTGCGTCGGATCAATATCTGCAATTTTTTGCCGAACGGATCAGCTTGCCTTATGGCACCCTTATTGGTGCCGGCATCGCGGGACTTATTCTTTCATGGGCAACCGTTGCAAGCCACGCCATAAAAATCGCCAACACAAATCCAGTGAACGCACTTCATTATGAATGAGTAAAAAAACAACTAGGGGAAAATAAATATTTGGTAATTATGTAAAGGTCGCTTTTCGAAATATTGCAAGAAACAAGCTATATGCTACAATTAATATTATCG
>JAESUD010000143.1 GCA_016763335.1 Emcibacteraceae bacterium
AATAAAGAAGGTATTTTAAAAGCTTTTTATAATGTTTGCGTTCATAGAGGGGCGCGTCTTTGCATGGGTGAGGAAACTAATGTTGATAAAGAAGCCATGCCAGTGAAGGGGGGCGTCATTAATGGCAAAATCATTATGTGTCCCTATCATGCATGGAGCTATGATCTTGACGGTAAGTTAATTAATGCACCACATATGACTGCCGAAATGGGCTTTGAGAGCGAACAAATAAGTCTTCATCCGGTGCTGGTGGAAAGTTTTGCCGGTTTTGTTTTTGTTAATATGACACCGGAAACTGCGCCGCCTTTTGAAAAACACATTAAAAGTATTAAAGATAATTTCTCGCGTTATCCGTTGGAAGAGCTGCTTATTGGTAAAACCATCCAATATGAGGTTGAGGCGAACTGGAAGGTTATTTGCGAGAATTACAACGAGTGCTATCATTGTGGCCCAGTGCATCCGGAACTCTGTCAAGTTGTGCCGGCCTTCAAAGAAAATGGTGCTTCTGATCTTGATTGGGAACGCGGCGTTCCTCATAGGGAAGGGGCAGATACCTTTACAGTAACGGGAACGACAACGAGGCGCGCATTTCCAGGGCTTAACGAAGATGAACAAGTACGCCATAAGGGCGATTTGTTATATCCCAATGTGTTTTTGTGTATGGCAAAAGATCACGTTGCAGCATTTATACTTAAACCAATAGGCCCTGATCGTACACTTATTGACTGTCATTTTTTATTTGAACCATATGAAATGGAACAACCTGACTTTGATGGATCAGATGCTATTGATATTTGGCACTTGGTTAATAGGCAAGATTGGAATATCTGCAAACGAGTGCAGTTGGGCATGACAGCCCGTGTCCACAAGCAAGGTATTTTTTCGCCTATGGAAGATTGGAACTTGGATATTCGTAAATATGTCAGCGACCGTATCGGCCCATTCGTTAAAGAATAGAATGTTTATTTTCGGTTGAAAACTGATCCTATACCGTTTGCCGTTATCGGCAGATCACGTTGATAAAGATCGTCTTTGTCCACGTCGAGGTTTCTTGCATATTCATGCCCAGAATAAACCGCATGAACCAATGAACCTGGGGCAAGCATATCGCCAATTCGGTCAACTGATTTAATGCCTGCATCCTCAAGGTCGCTTTTGCGGGTAATTAATTTTTGATAAAGATCATCATTTGGCGTTTTGTGACCAACTATTACAACTGATTTCACGGCCATTGATAGTGGCTTGCCTGTATAAATATCTTTTAAAATAGCGTTCTCGCCATCAAAATCTTCAAGCAAAATGCGGGTTGTAATATCTATATTTTTTTCTTCAAGACGTTGATGAATAAAGGGTTGCTCATTGGTCATAATAGTCCATGCTGAAGCATGTCCCGCCGAAGTAGCATAGGAAGTTTTAAGGTCTTGATTGGCGAGCTCTTCGGCAATAACCCCGCCCATATAATAATTATCAAAATCATAGACAAGAACGGGGCCTTGTAGTTTTACCCCCGCCGCTAAATCATCAGGCGTATATACGCCCGGTTTGTCTAAAGTGCCCACGGGAATTTCAAGGGAACTCATCAACATTTTGCTCCAACTCGCGCCAGTGGCAATGGCAATGCGCTGATGTTCAAGCGCAAGTATATCTTCAACGCCAAGTTCACTGGCAGGATAGAGATTAACATTGGCCATTTGTTTTAAGGCATATAGGCGGTATTCATTCACTCTACCCCAAGCCGACAGCCCAGGAAGGGATGCTTCAAAATTCAATCTACCGCCAAGTGTGTCCTCTTTATCGGCTATTGTTACTTGATAACCACGTTTTGCAGCAATTAGACCCGCTTCAAGCCCCGCTGGGCCGCCGCCAACGATAAGGATGGCATCATTACTACCCGGCTCACTAAACTTCTCTGGATGCCATCCTTTACGCCATTCTTCCCCTGCTGTTGCATTTTGTGTGCAGCGCACGGGTACACCGTCATGCCAACTGGAAATACAGATATTACAGCCAATGCATTCACGGATTTCATCGATGCGACCTTCTTTTATTTTATTTGGCAAAAAAGGGTCGGCAATTCCGGGACGGGCGCCGCCAATAAGATCAAGTACGCCTCTTTTGATTTGACCTACCATTTTATCTGGGGACGTAAAGCGGCCAACGCCAACAACAGGTTTGTTTGTGACTTTTTTTACAAAATCTATTACGGGCTCGTGCGCCCCTTCTTCGCGAAAACGTGATGCGCCGCAATCTGTCGGGCTGGAATCCATTTTAACATCCCAAAGGTCGGGTAAGTCGGCCATCAATGAAACAACTTCATGTGCCTCTGATGGATAATTATCACTTGGCTTAGCGCGTAATTCTTCGAGGCTAATACGCAGTGCCACAGCACAAGTGTCACCAACAGCTTCTTTGGTTGCTTCAATCATTTCGCGTACAAAGCGCACTCTGTTTTCAGTTGTGCCGCCATATTCGTCGGTTCTGTGGTTATATTCTTCCAATAAAAATTCATATCCAAGATAGCCCATGCCAGCATAGATATAAATAATATCAAATCCTGCTTTCTTTGCCCTTAGGGCTGCTTCAACTTGCCATTTGATTATATCGCGAATATCGTCTTTATCCATTATGCGGGGGCGTAAATTACCCATGAACCCTACATGTGTCGCCAGCCAGGGAATGCCTGACGGGGAATAAGGCGCAATTCGGGATGTTCGGTTCATCACAGCAGCGCCACCATGCCAAAGCTCCACGCCAGCTAATGAGCCATGTTCGTGAATGGCTGCTGTTGAAAGGGCGTGTGAATGAATATCGTTATCATCCCAAAGACGTGCGTACGGAAGGGGGCTATCATCGGAAGAGGGGTGAATAGAAACGGCGCCGGTTGATACAACGCCCCATCCACCTTCGGCTTTTGTACCCCTGAATGCAGCGCGTACACGCGGGTTAGCTTCTGTCATTCCGCTTGCATGTGGAACCTGATAAAAACGATTTGGTGCTGTAACAGGTCCAATTTTTATAGGTTCAAATAGTAATGAATAATCTACGTTTGGCATCATAATATTCATAATCCTAAATATATTGGAAAGTCATTTTTTTAACAACTATAGCGACTAGAAAAAGGGATACAATATTGAAAGGGAAAAGGAATACAATATTTTTAATTGTGGATAGAATGTTTCTATTTGGAAACAAACAAGGCGATGTATCATTAATTGTCAAATAACTTGCATAATAATAAAAACTTTGTTAGAAATCTAGATCAATAAAAAATATGCCACGATTTATAATTGTCTGGGGAGGCTAGATTATGGAAAATAAACTACCGTTTTTATTCAAAACGCGTCTTATGAGCGGGGCGTCAGCACTTGCGTTGACGGGAATGCTCAACATGACCATGCCAGCTATGGCACAGGAAACTGATGATAGTGGTCGCATTGACACAATTGTTGTCACCGCGACCAAACGTGCAGTCAACATTCAGGATGTGGCCCAGTCAATTACTGCATTTTCAACAGCAGACATTGAACGTCGCGGTATTTTGAACATGGAAAACATAGCCTCTGCTTTGCCAAGTATTTCATTAACGTCAACAATTCCAGGCGTAAACGAGTTGGTTTATCGTGGTGTATCGTCAGGTTCAGGCGACTGGTATAAAGATAGTCAAGTTGCTGTTTATCTTGATGACCAACCAATGACAGCAAGCACGACACAGATTGATCCGCGCATGGTGGATATCCAGCGTGTAGAATCTCTCCCTGGTCCGCAAGGAACACTATTTGGTTCAAGTTCACAGACGGGAACACTTCGTATAATTACGAACAAACCTAGTTTTGAAGGCATATCTGGCCAAGCGAACGCCGAGGTTAAAACAACCAAAGGCGGGGAAATGAGCTATGACTTTTCCGGTCATGTTAACATTCCTATCGTTGAAGATAAATTTGCCATCCGCGTTGTTGGTTACAAAGCAAGAGATGGTGGATATGTTGATAACATATTGACTGATGCACCACACGGCACGGGAGCAGTTCATGTCGACTATGGTACTACACCTCCTGGTGGAGGCTCTAGACCAAACAACGCTGCATTTGTAGAAGATAATTATAATGACTATGAAATTAAAGGGGCACGTCTATCTGCCCTTTGGAATGTTTCCGAAGATTGGGATTTGCTCGCCACATTTATGACGCAAAATTCAGAAGCAACAGGTAGTTGGCAAACGAATTCGGCTCTTGGTGATTATAAAAACGCAACGTTTAATGATGAATTCCGTAAAGATAAATGGTGGTCTGCTGCTGTAACACTTAAAGGTGACCTTGGTTTTGCAGAATTAAGTAATTCATTTGCCTATGTAGACCGCGAGCAATCCTACTCATTTGACAATACTCACTATGAAGCATCCCATACTGCTTATGGTAAATATTGGGCGAATTCTATTAGATCATATTATGGAACATCTGGCTTAAACGAATATGATTTATTTGATACCGGCTACAACGGAAGTACCTATAAGAGCCTGCAAGAAGCACAACGTTATAGTAATGAAATTCGCTTAACATCTACTACTACCAGTCGTCTTGATTGGATGATTGGTGGATTCTATGAAAATGTCAAAGATGGATGGGAAGATTATTCTGTTGTTCCAAATCTAGGGAACACAAATTCATGGGCTTTTGCGCAACAAGTTGCCTGTGAGCCTGCTAATGCCGCATTTTCATATGTATCATGTCCTATGGTTTTACAGGATGACCCTGGTGGCGAAGGAAATTATTGGTACCGAACTTTGTTTGAACGCGAAATTACGCAAATAGCTGGATTTGGTGAGGTTGGTTATCAAATAACCGACCAATTTCATGTTCAGGCCGGTTATCGCTGGTTCGAGTTTAAACGTCGTACTGTTACTGACGATCAATGGCCGCCGGGACTTCCTGTGATTTCATCTATTGGAGCGGGACCGCTCCAAATTCAAAATGGTAAAGATAGCAACCAAGTTTTTAAATTTAGCGCTCAATATGACATTGACGATGACCGCATGGTTTACGCTACCTTTAGTCAGGGTTTCCGGTTAGGCGGAACAAATAGCAGAAAAGCAGTTGAAACTGGAAATTTTCAAACTAATTTTGATCCAGACAAAATGAATAATTATGAAGCAGGTATAAAATCGGAATGGTTGGATAACCGACTGCAAATAAATGCAAACATATTTTATATGAAATGGGCAGATATCCAAATAACTCTTGATGATCCGGACAGATGGTGGATTAACGGACAAGCGAATGCGGAAGGTGGTCGCAATCTTGGTGTTGAACTTGACTTTACTTGGCGTGTTACCCAGAACTTGAAAATCAACGGTAACGCCTATGTCGGCAACCCATATTTCACAGGCGAATATTTTGATCTCGAAGGTGAGCAGTTAATGCAACCTGGTACGCCAATGCCTAACGCCTCACGAAAGAAGTTCGCACTTGGGTTCGATTACACAATACCAGAGATATTTAAAAATGCCGATTTGTATTTTAGGTATGATTTCACTTACCGTGGAGGTTTATACTCAGAATTAGAAAAAGCTTATGCGGAAGGTGATTTTGACATTGAGAGTTCTGCCATGTCCAATTTACAGATAGGCCTTGAGATTGACAATTCGACCACTATTACCTTCATGGTTCGTAATTTGTTTAATCAAAGAGCAAATACTTTTACTTCATATGATGTTCAGGAATATGGTGAAAAATGGGGCACACAAGCGCGCTTTGGCCCAACAGTTAATTTGGCAAGACCAAGGACTATGAGCCTTAAACTTATGAAGAAGTTTTAAGAAACCCTTAAAACTATAGAAACGACCGGTCCGATATTTGGGGGGCGGTCGTTTTTTATTGCGATGAACCATAAAAATAAATAGGCTCATCACCGAGTTTCAATTCATTAATTAAGGGCAACCCATGGTCAAACTAATAACAACATCCGTTATCAGAGGAAGCCAACAAGGCGAAAGTCATGGCGGGGTCTATATAATTGATGTTGAAAAGCAGGACATTGATCAGGTTATTGACTGGAACACCACAGATATTGACTGGCAGGGTCGTGGCTGGGACCGCGGACTTCGCGGTATCGCCATAGATGGGAACACGGTTTACATTGTAGCAAGTGATGAACTTTTCGCCTATACATCAGACTTTAAACTAATCGGGTCATGGCGTTCACCTTATCTCAAGCATGCGCATGAAATGAGCATCCACGAGCGTAGTTTGTTCATCGCATCTACAGGTTTTGACAGCATTCTTTCCTTTGACTTGGATCAAAAAACTTTTCACTGGGCCTTACATATTGACTTAGATGGCTTTCGCTTCAAAGCGGGTGTTTATGATCCAAATGGTGATGATGGCCCCCTTCCATTGAATAAACTACACATCAATAACGTCCATGCGAATGAGAATGGCATGTATTTGAGCGGGTTAAAATCAGGTGGCATGCTTCACTTCAACGGCGAAGAAATAAATATGTCTGCAACGTTACCGCAAGGCACGCATAATGCTCAACCATTCAGGGACGGTGTTTTATTTAATGATAGTGAGGCCAATGCCGTGCGTTATGCATCACGTTCCGGCGAAGAAGATAGGGCATTTAAAGTTCCTATGTATGATAAGACTGATCTTGAACATCATGGTATTAATGATAGTAAGGTCGCTCGCCAAGGTTTTGGTCGCGGCTTATGCCTGATTAATGATCGCGTGGTTGCTGCTGGATCATCCCCGTCAACAATATCTATTTATGATCTTCAAGAATCTAAAATGCTTCTATCTGTTAATCTTTCAATGGATATTCGAAATGCTATTCATGGGCTTCAAGTTTGGCCCTTTTAAGTCCTATGTCACTCATCATCAACCAGCATTTTTAACCACATCCGGCAACCTTGAAATAATCGGTTCTAATTCTTCCTGCCATTCTTCAAGATGTTTTTCATACTTACGCCATTTACCCATGCCACCAGTATAAATTGGTTGCCTGACTTGTTCAGAACTTGCCGTTTTAACTGCACGTTCAGTCTCATGAAAACGTACGCATTGTTCTTCGAAGGGTAGTCCACAATGATCAAGAATTTTTGCGACTTGCCCCTCAAGGTCGGTGACCGTTTCTTCATAATGAACATCAAGAACTTTGCCCGGCAACACATCGTTCCAATGATCCATCAGGCTTGAATATTCTTTATAATATTCACACATATCGAACATATCATATGTAAAATTTTGCCCATGACCAAAGAGCTGTTTATAATTGCCGAGACAGCTATCGATTGGATGGCGTCTGGCATTAATTATTTTTGCGTTTGGTAAAATAAGATGAATAAACCCAATGAATGAATAGTTATTGGGTAATTTATCTGTGAATATTGGCTTATCCGTCATTCGGTAACGTTTCGCCCCTTCCAGATAATCTAGACCTAAACCGCGCCAATCTTGCGGACGCATTTCATTCAAGGCTTTTGGATACCGAACATTATCAGGACGAAAACGGCCAACCGTATCAGAAAGTTTTGCCAGAACTGAAAGTTCTTCTGTTCCTTCAACTTGACTGTGGCTGGCAAGAATTTGTTCAATTAAAGTTGACCCTGAACGTCCTAAACCAACAATAAAAATAGGCCCTTCATCAGGATAGCCATTCCCTTCGGCTTCTTTTATACGGTCACTTGTAAAATAGGAACGCGTTTTTTTATGACGCTCACTGTTTCCAACGGGATCATATTCGACAAGCTGACGCTGAAGTTCGTTACCTGAATGATAATATTCCCAAGCCTTGTCATAATCTTTTTTATCTTCAAAAGCTTTTCCAAGGGCAAACCTAAAATGGACTTCGGTTGCATCGTCCAGCGGGCTATTTTCCAGTTGTTTTTCCATTTCCTGCACTTCTTTATCTTCAAATTTGAAGATTTTTAGATTTGCCATGCTCCAATATACTTCGCCAAATTCAGGCTTCTGACGAACGGCTTCACGGTAAGCACGTAATGATGCTGGTTGGTCGCCAAGCGTCTTAAGAACATGACCAAAACCCAACAGAGCGGTCGGCGCTTCAGAGTTTATTTCAAGAACTTTTTTATATGATTTAGCAGATTCTTCCGGATATCCAGCTGTTGCCTGCGCACTAGCCAACTGTATCCACGCTGTAAAATTATCTGGTAATATTTTAATCGCCTTTTTATAAACTTCAATGGCTTCCATATAATTCCGCCCCTTGACCAGGACATGACCTAAATCACCCCATCCCAATGAGAAATCGGGTGCTATTTGCACTACTCTACGGAGTAAGGCCTCTGCATCGCTTAAGTTTTCATCTTGCTTTATGTAAGCAATGGCCAGATATCTCATTGCGTCTACATTATCGGAATTATTTCTTAATGCTTTTTTAAAGCAATCAATGGCCTCTTGCTCACGACCGGAACGATCATGTTCAACACCTTGGGCTACTAGGCCAACATCTGGCTTAACTTTAAAATATTCCTCGTAAACCTCATCAGCTTCTTGACCTCTTCCAACTGCGGACAAAGCTTGGCCTAATTTTTTTTGAACGGCAGTAAGTTTCTTATCAAGTTTAATGGCTTGTTCAAAGCAGGGAATAGCCTCTTCAAATTTTTCTTGTAAGGTCAGTATACTGCCCAAGTCTACATGAAGAGGGGCAAATTTTGGCGCTAAACTGAGTGCCAAATTAAATTTCTTTGTAGCTTCATCTAATTTATTTTGGTTTTGAAACGCATGACCAAGCAACCGTATATGTTGAACACTTGTCGGATGTGTGCTTAAATATGTGCGACAAATTTGTTCTGTCAGTTCTGGGTTGTCAGATTGCAGTGCCTCTAATGCCTTGGTCACGGTCGCATCAGGCTTATGGGGAAATGTATTCATGAAAAATTCCTCCCTTACAATTTCGGCATATAGTCAAATATTACATGAATTCGGTGCTCTTTACCTTTATTCATCACACTATGGGTTAACTGATTATTGATTTCATAGGCTTTACCCACTTCAAATTTATAGGGTCGCCCGCCAATTATAAATCGAACCCGAGAATTAGTCTGAATAGGGATGTGGATACGGTGTCCCACATGGAATGATGGTGTTTTGTCAACATGTGGTGTGATCACGCCTCCTATGTGCAGCCGTGCGGCCATAGCGCGTAGAATAGTTCCGCCCGGTGGATAATGTTTTTTTATAATGCCCTCAATAATTGGCATCATCACGTCTGATAATCGGTCCCATCCGGGTTCTTTAAATGTGCTTATATTTGGCCATTCTTCATCACAAAATAAAAGGACGATAGAACTGGTTTCCTTATGGACTTCATAAGTTTTCTGCCGATGTTTCTGCTCAAACCAAGCGGCTTCATCCTGTTCTAAAATCGACTTTTTTAATTCACTAATGTCTACTTCGCCAAGCTCTCTGATTGGCACGCCTATATCAACCACTTAATATTCCTCCCCGTTGACCAGTTTATTCATTTTTTGGGGGGTTTCGCAACCATAAACTTGCCCCATCAGTCTCTCATCGTTGTTAATTTTACTTGGACGTCCCAATTTGCTTTTCTACAACGTTAAATCAACCCATTCTACCTTATTAACACAAGAATATTCTTGCATAAACAAGTCATGTCCTTCTAGTATTAATGGATGGGGAAAATACTCTTTTAATTTAAATACCTAAATGCCCAAATAACCTGACAATATACAAATCAGATGTCTGGGTTTGACCGAATTCACCTGATGAAGGATGATGGCAATGATCAGCTCGCGGTATCGCAGGAATTTATAATCCGGTAGTAGGCACTGTTTGGTCGGCAGGCCCTCATAATTGCGTAAAAACCCTATGGCGTACAGCTGATAATTATCTATACATTGACTATAAATCTATATACAATTAACCCTTACAAAAAGGGGGTTAAGTGAATATATATTTAAGCGTTTTCATTGTCGGTTCCATCGTAACCGATGTCAAGGCAAAGACGATGATCAGGCCCTGAAAATATTCATTCTATCTGTTTAAATATAAACGGTTATCGATGAACTATAGATGAGTATTTCTTACCATCTTCAAAAGCATTTCAAGCGTTGTTAATAATTTAATTTCAAGGGAGATATGCGGTGCAATCAGACATCAAAATACAGGTCAATAACACTAAATTTTTATTTATTAATATAATTATTTTAACACTGTTGGCGTTTAGTAGCGCGGCTCATGCGGTAACGGCAATAACAGCCGATCGTTTAATTGATGGACGAAGTGCAGAACTTATAAAAAATGCTGTGGTTTTAGTCGAGGGAGACCGAATTATTGCCATCGGTGATCGTTCAATAATTCCACCGGGGGTTGAGGTAATTGAGCTTGGTGATGCCACAATTCTCCCCGGATTAATTAACGCTCACGAGCATCCTTTGATGTATTCTGATGACTATCAGGCGGCACATCTAGCGACATCGTCTGCTTATAAAGGGCTGATGGCGCTAGCAGGAATGCAGCGCCTGCTTCTAGCGGGTTGGACCGGCGTTCGTGTCATGGGCGATGCGGATATTTATTACGCCGTTCAGGACCTTCGCCGGGCAATAGACGCGGGTGTGTTTATTGGCCCCCGTATTACCGGTGCGGCTCATTACATTTCAATAACGGGCGGTGGCGGTGACATTAATTACTTGTCAGCGGAGCAGTCCATCAAAGCAGACGGACTTATTGTCGATGGGCCGGAAGAAATTCGTAAAGCTATTCGCAATGAAATTAAATATGGTTCCGACTGGATTAAGCTTTTGGTGACTGGCGCTTTTCAGTCAGTGGGTGACAATCCGCGCAACATTGCGTTCTCACCTGAGGAATTAAAGGCGGCGGTGGAAGAAGCTAATCGTCACGGTGTACCGGTTGCCGCCCATGCCCATGCAACCGAAGGCATTAAACAAGCCGTGGCAGCGGGTGTGCGTTCAATAGAGCACGGCACTTATATAGATGATGAAGCCATTAAGATGATGGTCAAACAAGGAACCTATTTAATTCCAACAGTTTATATGGGCGACTATTATGCGCAGGGGGATAAACTGCGCGCGCAGGACAAGAATGACGATTATATGACCCATGGCAGAGGAGAATTTCTGTCCGCTATTGGACGCGCCCATAAAGCAGGTGTCAAAGTTGTAGTGGGACTTGATCTCGGGGCCGGTTCGGTTGATCCTTCCGTTTATGTACGGGAGATGGCGATGTTTGTGGAAGCCGGTATTTCACCTATGGATGCCATACAGGCCGGGACCCGTGTTGCCGCCGAATTACTTGGCTGGGATGACCGTCTTGGAATTATAGAAACAGGAATGCTTGCCGATATTATTGCCGTCCCCGGCAATCCCTTGACGGATATGAGTGCGCTGGAACGGGTATCAATGGTGATGATTGGCGGTAAATTAATAAAACGCCCTGGCCAGCCTTCATCGCTTGCTGGCTTGCTGCCTGCTTCTGGTGAGTAATAAATTCGTTTAAGCAAGTTGAAAGAGGAAATATTAACCATGAGCCAAATTAACAATATGTTATCCAAACTGTCTTTAAC
>JAESUD010000144.1 GCA_016763335.1 Emcibacteraceae bacterium
AATATCCAAATAATTATTTCAAGTGAGACAAAATATGACTACAAAAATCACCCGCCGTGACTGGCTCGTTGGCGGAACAGCCCTCGCCGGAACAATGATAGCTTCTAAAATCGCTAGCGCGCAAACGGTTCCAAGTCCTAACTTAAACCCGACACCCGAAAACCCAATCCGCGCAGGATTTAATGAAAATGTATATGGCCCTTCTCTTAAGGCAAAAAAAGTCATGGAAAAAGCCGCTGAAACGGCCCATTTATATGAATTTTCTGGCCAAATGAAATTAAATCAAGTTATTGCCAAAATAGAAAACCTTCCGCGTGATCATATTGCTATTGATAATGGCTCAACACCTTTTCTCGAGCGCGCCGCCTTCGCCTGCGCTATCCAACAAGGCAAACTTTTAACCAGTGACCCTGCTTATATGAGTGTTCCTAGCACTGCAAAAATGATCGGTGTTGAGGTAATAAGAGTTCCTGTTGCTGATGATCTCAGCATTGATATTGATGCAATGCGCGCGGCCATGACGGATGAAGTGAAATTGGTTTATCTATGCAATCCCAACAACCCTATCCCCAGCATCATTGAGAAAAATGCTTTACGTGAATTTTGTATTGATATGTCAAAACGTGCGCTCGTACTTATTGACGAAGCATATTATGAATATGTCGATAATCCAGATTTTGCGTCCATGAAAGATTTGGTGACAGAACATAAAAATATCATTGTTTGTCGTACCGCATCAAAAATTCACGGGTTTGCCGGTGTCCGTATGGGCTTTGCCTTTGCCAATCCGGAAACGCTCCGTCTTCTTGTCGGACCATTTAATCTATCCCTTTCTAATGTTGCTGTTGCTGGCGCTATTGAAAGTTATCAAGACCTTGAATATCAAGATTTTTTCAAACAGAAAAACAGACAATCTATGGATATCCTCGAGAAAATGTTTAAAGACCTTAATCTCGATTTCGTCAAATCTAATGCCAATTTTGCCTTTTTCAATGCGGGTCGTCCATCCACAGAAATTGCAAAAAAATTATTGGAGCATGGCATTGTTAGTGGACGTCCATTCCCACCGTTTACCAATTGGGTACGAATGAGCACGGTGAAACCGGAAGAAATGCAATATGTAGTTGATGTTTATAAAAAAGAATTTGGCTAACAAAAAAATAGTTTTCTAATATTTAACATTAAATGGCTGGATTATTATCCGGCCATTTTTTTTATTCTGTTCTTGGATTTACCCTCTATTTTGTATATATATGTTATATTATTTCAATATATAAAATATAGGTCACACGAAAGAACATAAAAAATGACATCAAACCTTACGCGCCGTGAATGGCTTGCCGGCACAACTGCCGCTAGTAGTTTTATTCTTTCTGGTGCCGTCGCTTCTGCACAAAGCTTTATGACACCGAATGTGACCCCAACAGCACAAAACCCCATTCGTGCCAATCTTAATGAAAATGTATATGGTCAGTCCTTAAAAGCGCGAAAGGCAATTGCCGATGCAGCGGACGACTCGCATAGATATGCTTTTCGCGACATTTTTCAATTGCAGGCTCTTATGTCAAAGCTGGAAGATATCCCAAGGGAATATGTCGGGCTTGGGGCCGGATCAACCGAATTCCTTGAAAAGGCAGCTGTTTTTAACGCCCTCGCCGGTGGTGATATTTTACTTCCTACTCCAACATATGGTGACATTGGCCGCTTCGCCCGCACACTGGGCTCAAAACTGATCGAAGTGCCCGTTGGTGATGATATGGCAATTAACCTTGATGCTATGCGCGCAGCCATGACCGACAATGTAAAACTTATTTATCTTTGTAATCCTAACAACCCTATTCCAACTATTATTGAAAAAAATGCTTTGAGGGAATTCTGTCTTGAAATGTCGGATAAGGCAACGGTCTTGATTGATGAAGCTTATTTTGAATATGTGGATAATCCTGATTATGAAAGCATGATCAGTCTTGTTAAAGAAAATAAAAATATGATTATAACTCGCACGGCATCAAAAATTCATGCTTTTGCCGGAATGCGGATCGGTGTGTGCTTCGCCCATCCCGACATCATCAAACGAATGTTTGGCTTATTTACCAATACACTTAATTTGCCGGCAATGCGCGGCGCAATGGCAAGCTATCAAGATATTAAATATCAGACATTCCTAAAACAAAAAAATAAAGAATGTCAGCAGATTATATATAAAATGCTGGATGAATTGAATTTGCAATATGTTAAATCAAACGCCAATTTCATTTTCTTTAACGCTGGACGACCAACCAAGGAAGTCAGCGAAACCATGAAAAAACATCACATATTAACTGGCCGCGAATTTCAACCATTCCCAAACTGGGTAAGGCTTAGTCTCTCAAAACCAGAAGAAATGCAATATTTCGCGGATATGTACCGCAAAGAATTCGGCTAAAAAACAAAATATTCAGGAGATAAAAATGCAAAATAAAATTACAAGACGTGACTGGCTCGTGGGTAGCTCAGCCGTCGCAGGTGGATTAATGCTTGCTGGCGCTGCCGGGGCACAAGACATGAGTTCGATGATGAATGCGGGAATGCCAATTAGTAAAGAAGACCCCATTCGTTTTACAAATAATGAAAATCCATATGGTATCAATCCAAAAGCCAAAAAAGCTATGATCGAAGCCCATGACAAAGCACATATGTATCAATTCAGCACCAGACGCAACATGGAAAAAATTGTTGCGGACATGGAAAATGTGCCTGTCGAATGTATTGCCTCGGGCGCGGGTTCCACAGAATTTCTTATGGCTGCGGGTGCCATATGCGGTTTTACTGGCGGCAACCTTGTTGCGCCATACCCAACATATAATGCAATCACGCGATATGCGAAACGATTTGGTGGAACAGTAACACCAGTGCCCGTAAATGAAGATCTCGCCGTTAGTCTAGATGATCTTCGCAGTGCAGTTACCGCAGAAACAACAGCCATTTATATCTGTAATCCGAATAACCCGATTCCGACAATCGTTGAAAAAACTTCACTGACAGCGTTCTGTCTTGAAATGTCAAAAAAAGCCATGGTGATTATTGATGAAGCTTATTTTGAATATGCCACGGATGATGCATATGGTTCTATGATCAGCCTTGCAAAAGACAATCCAAATATTCTTGTGTTAAGAACGGCTTCAAAAATCCATGCTTTTGCCAGTATCCGTGTCGGCTTTGCCTTTGGCCATCCTGATACTATTAAAAGTATAAGAAGATTCAGTTCCATGACGGCGAGTTACCCAGCGATGATGGGGGCAATTGTCAGTTATCAGGATCCTAAATATCAAAAATTTATCATTGATAAGAACAACGAATCCATGGAAATCCTCTATAAAATGTTTGAAGACCTTGGTCGCCGCTATATTAAATCAAACAGTAACTTCACATATTTCCATGCTGGCCATGATGCAAAGGTAGTATATGATAAATTACTCGAATCCGGCTGTATGGTTGGTCGACCATATCAACCTTTTGCCGATTGGGTACGCATCAGCACAGCAAAACCGGAAGAAATGAAATATCTGGTAGAAGTTTATAAACGCGACTTTGGTTAATAAATAATATCAAATAGTTCCAATCCTATTTCATGAGTTTTTACATCTGGCTACAGCTCCGTACACACTTTAGCCTTTTACTTCCTGCAGTCGGGAAAATATTTTCCTGATAATTTTGACGGGAAAAATAATGTCCTGGTTCCATGGAAATGTATAAAAGATATTACAATTTATGTATTAGTCTTTAAAACATATTTAAAAAAATTACAGTGCAATAAATATTTTGCAAACTTAAATATATAATAAAAATCGTTATCAAAATTTTGAATTTCTCAATAAAATATCTATTAATTTTCTCTTTTAATCACTTTAGAGGCATCTAGAACCATGGAAAATGCCTACACAAAAATGTACATTTTGAGGATATTTGTGGAATCTGTGATTTTTGTGGATAAAATTTAACAAGAACCTTTTTTTTGCTACTCTAGTTTTAGATTATGCCAATTTAGTATTTATTTAGCTTCTTTTACTTTTGACGATGCCACGATGCTACAATAAAAGATGCAAAGAAACATAATCAGAA
>JAESUD010000145.1 GCA_016763335.1 Emcibacteraceae bacterium
CTTCATTGATTCCTATCTGATTTACTCAATATTTATTTGAATTTCTTCAATGCAATGTACTGCTTTATTATCCAAATCCGTAATTTCGAATATTAAAAACACACTAATTAGAATCCATATAATGGTAGAAGATAGAGATAATAAAATCATATTATAAGTAACAGAATATTTTTCTAAAGTTAGTTTATCAATCCAAGAACGTAAAAAAGGTTTTTTATCATTTTTGAGAGATTGCTTTACTTGTGACACAATTTCATCAATATCCTTTTCAAAAGATCTTATTTGCAATTCTTTAGCTAATAACGTGACTTCAACTTCCCAGCTTTCCTGCCAAAACTTCGAACCTAAATTTGTAGTGAACCAGAATACAGAACTTATCACAGCAAAAATTGATATAATTAGTGAAAGAAAATTATTGTTTATAGAAAAAACTCCAATCCCTAAGGCTGTAATTAAAACTAGAAAATAATTGCTTCTTTGCCAAAACAATTGAATCTCAAAAGTTCTATTTTCAAGTGCAATTTCCAATTCCTTTTGTTTCAAACTATCTAAATTCATTCAGTTGCCCCATTTAATTTAATTGTTCCTTGAAACAAATTTTTTAAAATTAAACCTGACCACAAATCAAAAGCCGTCAAATCATTTAGCTTTACATTTAAATCAAGCCAACTTAACTGATTGATTGATAATTCACCTTTTTTAGGAATTTCAGAAGATTTGTGATTAAATGCTACTAAAACAGCAATGTGGTGTTGGGCATCAGGACTATCATCGACATTCACATATCCTAATAAATTAGTTCGTTTTTCAACTTCCATATCATTTTTATATAAATCATCAAAAAATAATTCTTCTCTTAGTTCCCTTGCAGCATTATGAAGTAACGCACCCCCGTCTAAGGCAAACAAATTAAAGTCTTTATCATTAATATGACCTCCGAAGCCTACACTCATTTGTCCTTTCAGCCTTTCACTGGTTGTAGTAAACTTTCCCCTTGTATAAACCAATAAATTATTTTCATTATAGACAAGGGTAAAAGTTACAAATTGTTTTACTTCATCGTTCATTTCTGATTCTGCTCTATCCATAAAAAAACAACCATTTTTATTTATTTCTTGGAAAGCATTTTCTTCATATTTGGTAAATTCGCCATATGCGAGCTTCTTAATAATATTTTTAGGAGCAACCAAAACGTTTTCTTTACGGATAGACTTTGACCTCAAATTACCAATAAAAACAGTTTTATATTCTTCAAGTGTTTCAGGCAAATCAGTTAGTGAATGAAGGAAAAAAGTTGCTGCTTTAGTGCGATAAAAATCTGACTTACCACTTTTTTCTCTTATATAAACAGCTAATCGCGCAGACATCGTCTTATGAGGAGTTTTGCCATGCAAATGCTTAGGTAAAAAGCCTTCAGTTTTAGCAATATCTAACATTTCATAAGGCATCAAAGGACGTTTAGCAAAATTAATGGCCATATATGCAATGTTTAAATAGGCATTGTTGCCAAAAAATGAATCTTTATTATCCATATATTTCAACTCTTTACTTTTTGAAACACAAGTAAATACGTTTCCTTGTTATTAAATTTTTCATTTTGCATATGAATTAGTTTGTGTCCCGACTTTAACATACATTGAATGATATACTCAAATCTATGAGCATTGAAAGGATAAGGTTCTTTAGTAAACTTATCTATTTTATGTAATTGACAATCATTATTCAAATAATTGAATAATATATCATAATCATCCTGCGCCGCATTAAATACGTCTTCAAGACTATTTGGCATTACTATATATGTAAATCCGTTGTCATTAAGAGATTCATTTAATTTTTTGCATATTTTCTCATCAAACTCCATTTCTAAAAGAGTGAATAACAGAAAAATAGCATCAAACTTCGTTCCTGATTTAGACACCTCTTCATATGAATTCTTTTGTATCAATGCATCAATTTTGGATGTCATTTTAGAAATAGAAAAATCAATACGTTCTTGGGATGTATCAATTATTGTCCAATGCGGATTGTAACTCAACATTTCATCGATAGCACGAGCAATGTATGCTGTTCCTGAACCAATATCTAATATTTCTTGAGGCTTAAACTGCTCTAATTGATTATATAAAGTCGGTATAATAAATTCATTACGAACCCTATCCGTTCGACAACCTTGTTCCCACTTTTCTGTTTCAGTCATGTTTTCCCCATCAATGAATTAATAGGGTCAGAGTAAATATATTTCTATTCTTTATTTTTAACACCAAATCCCCCCTATCTTGTTAATAAACCTGATTATGTTTCTAAACAGACAGGCATGTCAATAGCCTGAGCCTTTTTCGTGGATCACAATTCCCCAAACCTATCACCCGCTTTGCTCTCTTAGTCTAGCCTCAAGCGCCGGCGCTTGCGCTTAGGCTAACGGCACAGTCGCGCCTGTATAGGTTTCTAGTCAGGGCCGACTAACTAGTGTTTATCCATTTTAGCGCCGAAGTCCGCGCCTGGGTTGGATCATAAGTGGATAGGTTGTTTTAGAAAAACGCGTTCAAGCTAACCGCTCGCGTTCTGTTACACCCTGTCGCCATCTGCATCAAACAAATGGGCGTGTTCCATGTCTAGCAACAGTTTAATTTCTTGGCCGATTTCCATGTCCACTTGTCCGGGGGTTTTTGTGGTTATAGAAGTACCTTGATAATTGGCAGTAATTAAGGTTTCGGCGCCTAGGGGTTCTATTAAGGTTATGGTGGCTCTTATTTTGCGGCTGTTATTCGGGGCTGTGTTTTCAAGATGGATATGTTCTGGTCTGATACCCAGTGTCATGCCGTCTTTGCTGTTGATAAAATTCATTTCGGGGCTACCGATGAAACCGGCAACAAATTTGTTGGTCGGGTTGCGGTAAACGTCCATTGGGGTGCCGACTTGTTGAATGATGCCGTCTTTTAACACCACGATGCGGTCGGCCAAGGTCATGGCCTCGACCTGATCATGGGTGACGTATACCATTGTTGTACCGACTGTTCGATGAAGTTTTTTAATTTCTGCCCGCATTGTCGTGCGCAATTTTGCATCAAGATTTGAAAGCGGTTCATCAAATAGAAATACGCTCGGTTCGCGGACAATCGCCCGCCCCATGGACACACGCTGGCTCTGCCCGCCGGAAAGTTCCGACGGCTTACGGTCAAGCAGGTCGGTAATTTCAAGCATCTCTGCGGCCTCGGTCACGCGTTTTTTAATTTGCGCCTTGGGCATTTTCGCCGCGCGCAGGCCGAAGGATATATTTTTATAAACGCTCATATGCGGGTATAGGGCATAATTTTGAAATACCATGGCGATATTTCTTTCCCGTGGCTCTAAATTATTAACTATCTTGTCGCCAATGGAAATCTGTCCTGCGGTGATATCTTCAAGTCCGGCGATCATACGAA
>JAESUD010000146.1 GCA_016763335.1 Emcibacteraceae bacterium
GTTCGTTTTAGGGTCGATATTTGCTGGCATTGCCACACCGACCGAAGCCGCCGGTGTTGGGGCATTTGGTGCAATCATACTTGCTATAATAAAAAAACGAATGTCACTGGAAAAATTATGGGGAATGTGTGATGAAACCATTAAAACATCCGGTATGATTTTCGGAATTTTTGTTGGCGCAACCGCTTTTTCATATGTTTTTCGTTCACTCGGCGGGGATGATCTTATCATTAATTTTATGAATAGTTTTTCCGGTGGGCCGTGGGTAATCATTAGCGTCCTAATGCTAATCGTATTCCTGCTTGGGTTTTTCTTCGACTGGATCGAAATCACTCTTATCGTCCTGCCGATATTTGCCCCGATTTTAAACGGCCTTGATCTCGGCGGACATGTTGAAACAGCACAAATTTTACCATGGTTTGCCGTACTGGTTGCCATAAACCTGCAAACATCGTTTTTAACGCCGCCTTTTGGCTTTGCCTTATTTTATATGAAAGGTGCTGCACCAAAATCAGTGCGCATGAAAGACATATATAAGGGCGTTGTCCCTTACATTATCATTCAAATAATTGGTCTTATTTTGGTTATGATATTCCCGGCGATAGCCTTATGGCTACCGAGTATATTAAGTTAGGCAGCGTTGGAACCGATAATTTGATTAATAAAATATTCAAAATTTTCACTATCAACCGTTTTTTCACAACGGGTAAGTATACGTTCCACCATCCGGCTTTTATAGCGCTGCGGATCATCGGAAGCTGATGTCCGCATTTCCTTGGCTACATCAAGCGCAACTATAACAATCTCAATTAAGTTCGGTGAAAATTTACACTTTTCATAAACCGCTTTAAGTCCAAGATCACCTCGGTCATGAATAAGTTGATAAGCATTGCCAATAGGAATCCCGGCAAGTTTAGCAAGCGACAGCTCAAAGAAAATCACATCACCGAGACATAATGCACGGAAAATAAGTGTTTCAGTAAGACGGACATTTTCATGCAGCTGATCAACAAGCGCATCAAAGCCAACGTTATCATCACCATCATGAATAAGGTTTGCTGTCGCACGTTCCCGGGCATTAAAGAATAAATCCATCACAGTGTCTTTAGACATTTCATGATGAGTAACCAGATGGTCCCTAACTTGTTCAGAAACCAAATTGACCAGTCTTTCAGCTACTTTAATTGGCAATTTTACTCTATTGGCAAGGGGGACATTCACGGTTTCATCATCACCGTATTTATCAAGCACCTTATCCATGGTGCCTTCTTGAAGTTCAGCACCTTCATTTTTCATTAGAGTGGCAACAACGTTTGCATCTTTGCTGTTTTCGACGATCTGATCTGCTAGTCCTGCTGATACATTCGCCCGTGAAGCAACAGCGGTCTGCGCTTCTGAGCCTTGACTTTTAATGATCTCAACAAGATCCTCATCATTCAGAACTTCTGAAAACTCAAGCATCGGCATTGATACTTCTTTAACATCATTAGCAAGAGCAATGGCAACTTCATGGGAAATACTGTTAGAATTTTTTAAACTTTCAGCAAGTGCCTCACGAACTCTGACTTCAGCGTCCTTAACCATGATTTTAAAAATTTCTTCAGCAATTTTTCTTTCTTCATCGCTTAATTTTCCAGCAGTGAATTGCTCACTTACTTTTGCGGCGGCCGCGGCGCGATTTTCCGCCGTTGGTTCGGTCAATAATCTCGCAACATCAGAACTATTAAGATTTTCCGTCATTTAATATAAGCCTCTAATCATTGCATCTACTCGAAAACCGAATCTCATGCATGAATATTCCAATTCAAATTACTTGGTATAATGGCTACCAAAAGTTAAACTCTCGTTAATTTACAGCTTTCTTCACATATAATTTATATTTAAAATAAAATGATACAATATAACATATTGTTATATCTATACTTTATCGTTGAAGATTTATTAAATCCTCTGGTGACATATTTTTGCCGCATAAAGATGACATCTATCAAGAAATTAAATTAAAATGATTTTTGATCAAAATTAGACGATTTAAATTGTCGAGTGAGTGATTTTTTGCTATGGCATAGCGAGAAAATGTAAAAATATTTAAAGGGACTTGGAATGAAGAGTGTTTTAAAAGTTATTAGTGTAGTTATTTTTACTTGTGTACTTTTCCCACTTGTTGCTTCCGCCGAAGGAGACGCAGCCGTAGGTGAAAATACATTTAAGAAAAAATGCAAAATTTGCCACACCACGGTGAAAGGTGATAAAGCAAAAATCGGTCCTAACCTTTACGGAATTCACGATAGAAAAGCAGGGCAGTTTGTCGGTTATAAATATTCAAAAGGCATCATTGCTGCTGACCTTACATGGGATGATGCAACGCTTGATGCTTATTTATTAAAACCAAGAGATGTTGTTAAAAGAGGTAAAATGATTTTTGCCGGATTTAGAAAAGAAAAAGACCGCAATAATGTAATTGCTTATTTAAAAACGTTAAAAGATTAATTTCCGACCTTTACGTTAATGAATTAATCACTTCTAAGGTGCATAAATAGAACTGTAGGAATAGAACTAAGGGTTAAGCGAAATGCAAAACGCCAGAAATAATAATTTTATCGTTAAGACTGTCACGGTAGATAAAAAAACTAATTTGCTTAAAAAAACGATGATGGGGTTTTTAACTGCAGTACTTTTGATGGTGTTGTTCCTATTTGGTAATGATGCACTCGCAGATAATACTGATCCTGCAGAACAGCAAAAAGCCCGAGAATTTATTGAAGATTTTTCCATTAAGGCCATTGAAGTTCTTAATAATAAAGAGCTGACCGATGAGCAGTCATTTAATAGTTACCGTGATCTTCTCAGCAATGCCTTTGCTATTGATTATATTGCGAGAATTAGCCTCAGCCGTCACCGCAAAAAAGCCAGTAAAGATGAACTTGCTGAATATTACAAATTATTTCCAGATTTCATTTTGACTGTTAACTCAACGCGTCTCAAAAAACTGGACACAAAGAAAATTGAAATCGATAGAGTGACACCGCATGCCAAATCCGATATTTTTATTCGTACAAAGGCTTATAATTCAGATAACAAAGCACTGGATGTCGATTGGCGCGTAAGAAACGACAAAGAAGGCAACGTTAAAATCATAGATATCAAAATTGAGGGAATTAGCTTAGTTGCGACCCAACGCGATGATTTTACCGCACGTATTAGCAGCAGCGGCATCAGCGGTCTCAATAGATATATGAAGGATATTATTGACGGGATTGTTTTTTCGGAAAAAGGCTCCTCTTCATAAAGCCAGATTAAAATTAAACACCCAGACTAAAATTAATTACAAAGGGACAAACAAACATGACTGATGGTCAATTATATTTAGTATTCGGCGGAAAAGTATCCGATCCTCGTACCACAGATTTCGTTAATACAGAATTTTTACATACAGTGGGTATTTACCCTTCCTACGAAGAAGCCAGAATAGCCTGGAAGGGCGCTAGTCAGGCAATGGTTGATGATGCCATGACAAAATATGTCGTTGTATGCCTTGATAAGCTTCTTTACCCAGAAAGCGAATAATTATTCATTAAATTAAAATAGCAGGCCCTATAAAAAGGTGCCTGTTATTTTTTTATAACCGTGATATTATTAATCATGGATATTAACCCAAAGCAATTTTTACTTAACTGTTTCAATGTGGCCGTAAGCGCGGCCCATCCTGAAAATATTTTATCCCCTTGCCTACCAGATGTTAGAACATCACCCGTTACAGTAATTGGCGCTGGTAAAGCGGCAGCATCAATGGCAGCTGCGTTTGAAAAGCATTGGCTAGGGTCTATAAAAGGCCTCGTCGTTACCCCGTACGGACATAGTGAAAACTGCAAATATATCAAGGTGATCGAAGCATCCCACCCAACCCCAGATGAAAGCTCTATTGATGCTGCAAGGCAAACCCTAAGCCTTTGTAATAAGCTTACAAATAAAGATAAGGTTTTTGTATTATTATCTGGTGGCGGCTCTTCTCTTTTATGTCTTCCCGCTGATGGAGTTGCTTTTGCAGAAAAGCAAAAAATTAATAAGGCATTATTAAAATCCGGCGCCATTATAGATGAAATTAATTGCGTCAGAAAACATTTATCAGCTATCAAAGGCGGACGGCTAGCGGCCCATATATATCCCGCAGAAATGCATACAATTACTATTTCGGACGTTGTCGGCGATGATCCCGCGGTAATCGCTTCCGGTCCAACAGTTATTGATCCCACGACATCAAGTGACGCACTGAATATATTAAAAAAATATTCAATCGATTGCCCGTCTTCAATAACTGAATGGTTAAGTAACCCGTTATCTGAAACATTAAAAAAACAAGCTGCCAATACAAAATACAGTATTATCGGCACAGCTAAACAATCCTTACAAAAAGTTGCAAATTTTGCCCGTTCACAAAATATAGACGTTATTGAATTAGGTGAGCTTGACGGCGATGCTAGAAAATTGGGACAAAAAATCGCCAACGATTATAAATATTTAAACGTTCATAAACCGACACTTGTCATTTCAGGCGGTGAAACAACCGTACTGGTGAACGGCCATGGAAGGGGCGGACGTAACTGTGAATTTTTGCTTAGCCTCGCGTTATCATTAAAAGGAAAAAGCAATATATACGCACTAGCAGCCGACACAGATGGCATTGACGGAAGCGAAGATAACGCAGGAGCCTTTATTTCACCTGATACTATAGATAGGGCAATTAAAGCCGGACTTAATTTAAATGACATGTTGGATGATGATGACAGCTATAACGCATTTCAAAAGCTTGATGATCTGCTCATAACTGACCCGACAAAAACCAACGTCAATGATTTTCGTGCGATGCTCATCTTACCTGATTAATAAATCTGGTTATGTCTCGATGTTTCTTTCCAGACTTGAACCCCAATTAATACAGAAATAAAAATCTTTATAATCATATTAAAGTAAAAAGGGTGTAGCCAACTGTTAAAAACAACATCCCATTCCTCACCAGTATAAACCTTACCCCATAAAATCCCGCAAACCTGCAAAACAATAGTTCCTATAATACAGGCACGTGTTGCTTGCCAATATAAGTCAATATTTTTCTTGTGCCTGACATTATATCTAATGTGTTTTGTAAGGTAAGATACGACGATGACCGCAATGAGAAAGCCAAAAATAAACCCGGCGGTTGGCCCTGACAAGACCTCAATTCCCGAACGCCCTCCTGCAAAAACAGGTAATCCAGCAGCACCAAGAGCAATATACAACAACACCGAAATAAGCGCAGGCCCCATCGGCAGAAGTAACGCGGCTAAAAAAATGGCTACTGTTTGTAAAGAAATAGGGACCGGGCCAATCGGAATTGAAATCCAAGCAGAGGCCCAGATCAGCATTGTAAATCCAAAAGAAAATAATATGTTCTTGGGAATATTCACTATCTCAGTCTTTCCTACGAACTTCTATGCTGTTATATCATTTATGGCAGCAATTAATTTATTTATATCTTCTCTTGAGTTATAAAGAGACGGGCTAACCCGAATGCCGCACCCTTTCTCAATGCCACTGATTGCTACTGTGAAAATACCATATTTATCGGTTAGGGTGTCCATCAACATTTTGTTTTCTTCATATGTGGTTTTACCCTTAATCCTAAACGACGTTATGGCCGCATGCATACGTTCATCCTGCGGCGTTAATATCTCAACTTTTGAGTTATTAATTACGCCATCAACCCATTGATTTCTTAAACTCTTTAAGCGTTTATCAATGTTTTTAATGCCAATGTTTTCTTGAAAATCAAGGGCAGTCGGTATGGTAAGAACGGCAGCAAAATTCATTGTTCCCGTATGAACACGGGTTCTGATCTCGTCATTTTCAGGGCCAGCCTCACCGCGCAGCGGATCAATATCAAGTATTCTGTCTTTACGAATATATAAAAGTCCAACCCCTAGCGGCACACCAATCCATTTATGAAGGTTTAAGCCAACAAAATCGACATCAAGTTCTTTAAAATTAAAATCAAACTGCCCCCATGAATGGGCAGCATCTAAAATAACATCAACGCCCCTCGCCTTGGCCATTGCCGTTATTTCTTTAACCGGGGTGATAAGACCAGTACGGTTACTAACGTGAGTCATCAACATCATTTTACATTTAGGATTGTCATTAAGGGCTTTTTCATAGACATCAATGACATTCTGATATGATGCTGGTTCTGGGATAGCAATGCTGACCACATTTACTTTACGGTGATTTTTTAAGTAACGCATTTCCGATTGCATACTTCCATAATCGAGATCGGCATATATTACTGTATCGCCTTCTTCAAGATTATTATAACCGTTAATCAGGCTTTGCATGGCTTCCGTTGCATTTCGAGTAAGGACAAGTTCATCATTTCTTACTCCCAGTTTTTTAGCGAGACGGGCAATGATGTCAGCATAATCCTGCCAATAAAGACGTCTGGCATAATAAGAACTATTCTGATTAACAAAATGAGTATGACGGATATAGGCCTGCGTCACCGGAATAGACATAATTCCCCAATAGCCCGCTTCGAGATTAGTAATATCACTGGTCACATCATATTGATTACGAATAATTGCCCAAAAATTTTCATCATCAGGTTCTCTTGTCGTATGTGCATAACTTAACAAAGGAGCAGCAGCCATTGAAACTGTGGCCATCGCCACAGTTGAAGTTAAAAATTTCCGTCTATTCATAAATAGTTCCTATTACATCTTGTTCATTATATCTTTGATCGCCACCGCAAGCGCATCCATATCCGCTTTTGAGCTATAAAGCCCCGGTGATACCCGAATACAGTTAAGCACTGAAACGGCTGCCGTATTAATTTTATAATCTCTAAGTAGTGTTTTTCCAAGCTCTGCTGTATCTGTGTGAGCTTTAATACGAAACGACGTTAACCCCGCGTGCATACGCTCGTCCTCAGGGTTCATAATATCAATTCTATCATCATTGATAAATTCTTTAACCCACTGATTTCGTAAAGCTCTAAACCGTCGGTCAATATGTACGATGCCAATATCATTCACAAAATCAAGTGCTTCTTTAACACTCATAACCGCTGCCAAATTCATTGTGCCAGTTTGCACGCGATTATTGATATCATCATTACCCGGTGCACCTTTACTGCTTTTTGTATCAATATCAAGCATACGATTTTTACGGATATACATAATACCGACACCAAGCGGCGCACCAATCCATTTATGAAGGTTAAAACCAACAAAATCGACATCTTGATCGACAAAATTATAATCAAACTGTCCCCATGAATGGGCCATATCAACAATGACATCAACACCGTGAGACCGCGCCATGGCAGTGATTTCTTTTACCGGAATAATTACCCCGGTTCGGTTGGCCATATGCGTAAGCAAGATAAGTTTGGTTTTAGGGTTATCTTTTATGCCTTGTTCAAATAGATCAATCGTATTTTCAAACGTTGCCGGATCAGGCATATCAAGTTCAACAACATTTGCCCCGCGGAAGGTCTTTAAATGACGCATTTCCGCTTCCATACTGTAATATGCCGCATCAGCAAATAAAACCGTATCACCGGCTTCAATTTTATTATAACCGCTGATTAATAATTGCATCGATTCAGTCGCGCCCCGTGTAAAGACAAGCTCTTCACGCGTAACGCCCAATTTTTCTGCGATCATGTCGAGAATTTCATTACGGTCTATATAGTAATTCTCTGCGCTCGGTGTTGTTGCTTTACCGTGCCCGACATAATGGGAACTGTAGGCATTAATAAAAC
>JAESUD010000147.1 GCA_016763335.1 Emcibacteraceae bacterium
AAGGTGATAATAATTATGATCATAGTCATCAAAATCGCGGCTGCGGCCGGTGCCCTCACCTACGGCCCTAAAAGACATCTCTCTCAAGCGGCCAATTTCCCGCAATAAAACAGTATCCCAAATATCTTTTGCCAGATAGATCACTTTGCCGTCCGGGGTTTCACCAAGTATTTCATGATTAGTTAGCTCGGCAAATACGGCTTTGGCCCTTTCCGCCTGCGCAACAGCCCGGTAGGTTTTAAAATGGCCTTTTTTGCCTTTACCGATTTGTTCCACATGTGACCTGAATAACTTGGCAAGGGCATTATCGTTGGCCGCCACACCGGAAAGTCCCTCGGGTTCCACAAGGCCGCCAATGCGCAGCGGCACTGTTTTTTTAGCCTGTCCGAACATCTCCCTGACCAAAAGCACCGTAGACAATTTTCTAAACGCCATAGAGAGCAGGTAAAACACCATCGAATTTCTAGCTCTGACATGAATGGGCAGAATCGGGGATTTTGTTGCCCGCGCGATCTTTAAAAATCCTTTGTGCCATAACCCGTCCCGCACGCCTTTCACAGTTAGGCGGGAAACTTCCCCCGCCGGGAAAATAATCACCGCCCCCTCATCATTCAGGTATTGGTGAATAGCTTTGATTTGTTGTCTGGTGGTTGCGCCGCCCATATTATCAACAGGAAAAATGAGATCATCAAGCGCCGATACAACACTCAAATGATTATTAGCAACAATTTTAACATCCCGCCGCACTTGTGAAACAAGACGCAACAACGCCATCCCGTCCAATGAGCCAAGCGGATGATTAGCGACAATAACAAGGCGGCCACTAGACGGTATCTGCGCCCGTTCCTGTTCCGCAAGGCTAACATCAAAATCGAAATAATCCATGACCAGATCAATAAAATTGAAGCCTCTGGCATGGGGATTGTCGCGGGAAAATTTCTGAAAATCGCTCTCGCGGATCATAAAACGCGTTACGCCACAAACGATCCTAAATAACGTACTTTTCTTTTTCAGTAACGGAAAATAGTTAAGCACCAATCCTTCTGCAGTAATCATATTTCACCTTATACCTAATGTTATATTAGGTGAATATTACCAATCATAGATAACAATATGATGGCAGAATGGTTACAAAAATATGAAAATATTTTCGTTACCGAATTAATTTGGCAATGCTTCTTGGCTTAAAATGTAACCGGGCCTTTGGTTTGACTTGGGTGGGTTATTCTTTTAAGTTCATAAAATACAATCAGGGGGTTTAATTTTGTTTAATAATTACCTTATTACGGCACTACGTCATATTTTGCGCCACCGGCTATATTCCATGATTAATATCGTTGGGTTGGCGGTTGGGATGGCAGCTTGTTTGTTTATCTTCCTATTTGTACGCTATGAGAGCAGTTATGATAATTGGATGGCGGACGCCGAAAATATTTACCGGGTAAATTATACCCATTATTATAAAAATGGTGAAGATTATGTCAGTGCGTCCGTACCGGGCATAACGAAGGCGATATTTGATCAAAGTTTCCCGCAAATTGAACAATCAACCAGATTTTATAATTTCAATGCTATTATGACGCTGCATAATGATACGTATAAAGAAAGCGTCTGGGTGGCAGACCGTAATATATTTGATGTGCTTGATATAAAATTCATTGAAGGGCAGAGAGATACGGTTTTTGACGACTTAACCACCATCGTTTTATCACAAAAAATGGCATTAAAATACTTTGGTACACAATCCCCCATGGGCGAAGTGTTTACACACACTCTAATTTTACCCGGGATTGATGGAGAAGATAACCCTTTAACCCGTGATTATAAAGTGACAGGCGTTTTTGAAGATATTCCAGAAAATAGTGAATTTAATTTTGATTTTATTTTTCCACTCGATACGGATTATTTTCAATATACGGGGCCAATTTATACCAGATGGAATCAAACTTGGGGATACTTATACCTTAAATTAAAAGAAGGCACTGATCCGGCAATTATCAGTAGCCAACTCAAAGATTTAGTTGCAAAAAATGCGCCTACCCCGGACGATAGAACGCCAAACGAAACCTATGAATTGAGCCTCGTTAAATTAATGGATATCCACCTTCATTCTGAAGGCAAAATAAGGGGTATCAAGCCGATTGGCAGAATAAACCAAGTTTATACATTCAGTGTGGTGGCTTTATTAATACTCCTAATCGGCTGTGCTAATTTTATGAATTTATCCACGGCACGGTCGCTGCAACGGGCAAAAGAAATTAGCATGCGTAAAGTGCTGGGCGCCAACCGAGCGCAATTAATCAGGCAGTTTCTTGGTGAAAATATTTTAGTGGCATCAATTGGGCTTTTACTGGCCATAACCATCGTTGAATTAATGCTGCCTAGTTTTAACACCATGTCAGGATTAACCCTTGATACCGCATTTTGGAGAGACCCTATGTTAATAGCGGTTGGAATAGCATTACTATTCTTCATCGGGGTCGTCGCAGGGCTATATCCGGCCTTTTACTTAACGGCATTTCGGCCGTCTGATGTGCTGTCTAGTGGCAATTCGGGTGGGCAGCAAAAAGGCGGCAAATTTCGTAGCGCCCTTACAATTTTTCAATTTTCCATCTCCATTGCTTTAATTATTTCTACGACAGTCGTTTATGGACAAAATATCTATAGTTTGACTAGGGACTTGGGTTATTCAAAAGAAAACAAACTTGTTCTGCGCGGCATGGGTGATGGTGATATGTCAGGCAATCACGAAACTGTTGCCAATGAAGTTGAACGCCTTAATGGGGTACGGGCTGTTAGCCTTTCAGTTGCTGTTCCCGCAGACAGCACATCATGGCATAATGGTTTTGCATTATTGGATGAGCCAAACGCAGAAGAAAAAGCGGTTACCGGATTTTCTATCGATGAAAAATATTTTGATATTTATGATATTTCAATGCTTTACGGTCGTAATTTTGATTTAGCGCACCAAAATGACAAAGTTATGCAAGTTGATGAGGGTGAACAAGCCCCAATGGCATCCGCTATCGTTAATGAAACAGCAGCACGGCAGTTGGGCTTCGTAAACTCGCAAGATGCGCTAGGCAGAGTATTGCAAGGCGATGTTAAATATGAAATTGTCGGCATTGTGTCTGACTTTCATTTTCATTCGATGCGCATACCATTTCATTCGTTTATTTATGTAAATAATCCAAAAAGGTTTAATGCTTTAACCATTGAATATATGCCGGGGACTGACCTGCCGCAATTGCGCCGCGAGATAGACGCAATCTGGAATGGCTTTGTCCCTGATTACGCGGCAAGTTATGATTTTTTAGAAGACCGTGTTGCATCATTATATATTGCGGAAACAAAGCAGAGCCAGATGCTGCTAACATTTTCATTACTGGCAATCCTTGTGGCCTGTCTGGGACTTTACGGCCTTGCCGCCTATACCGCAGAGCAAAGAACCAAAGAAATTGCCGTACGTAAAGTACACGGGGCAAGCGTGTGGGATATTGTAAAATTATTGCTTATGCAATTTTCAAAACCTGTGCTGATTGCAAATGTCATTGCCTGGCCCGTTGCCTGGTATTTTATGACCGACTATTTAAACGGTTTCACCTTCCGTATTGATCTTGGCTTTGCCTATTTCATTGGAACGGGCCTTAGTGCATTATTAATCGCCTGGGGCACAACCACAAGACACGCCATAAAAGTAGCCCAAACAAACCCCGCTACGGTTTTAAAGGCGGATTAAATCGGAAGAGATATGAATAACACATGGAGGCCTAAAGGTTGGATTGCAATAATATTGGGGTTTTTCTTACAACCCCTTGCATTTTTATATGTCAATCGCGCTAAGCTATTCTGGTTCTATTTACTTATTCAGATTATCGTCGTTATTGCCGATTACATAATTCACCAGACCATCTCAGAAGAACCATACCTTCAATATGCTTACCTTTCTTGGTTATTACTCATTATCTGCCCAATCCATGCATATGTAATCACGCGTGATTATGACCCGCAGCAGGTTCGCATGTGGTATTCGAAATGGTGGGGCATTTCATCATGTTATATTGCTATGATGTTACTCATATACATTATTCGTATATTCATATTCCAAGTCTATTCAATACCTTCAGAATCTATGAAACCATATTTGAATATTGGGGATACCGTCGTTGCATCCAAATTAGGGCACGGGAATTACAGGCTTTGGAACTTTCAAATATTGAAAACGAGTCCATGGCTAACACCTTCAAGAAGTGACGTAATTATATTCCAATACCCGCCTTCACCAGAGACTGATTATGTATTCAGAGTTATAGGCATGCCTGGCGACGAAATTGTCTATCAAAACGGGGCATTACAAATTAAACAGAAATGCTTATCTGGTGTTCAAGGGTGCACTGAGCTAGTTACGACAAGTCAAACTAAAGATAATATTGAAAGAGATGATGGGCTCATCAGTTACACAGAGAAGATAGGAAATGCTGAGTATACAATTTTGAGAGTTCCTGCGGCAATCGAGAAAGAACAAGAGGAAATAGCAACATATCAATGGGTAGTTCCTGACAACCATTATTTTGTACTAGGAGACCACCGCGACAATAGCAATGATAGCCGTTATTGGGGGTTCGTACCTGAAGAAAACATAGTAGGAAAAGTTTCTTACATTTGGTAACTGTTATTGACGATCAAGCTCACAATATAACTTGGTACTATAATAGGTTCTAGTATAAAAGGATTTAGAAATTATATGATAGGGATTAAGGTTTAGCCATGACATTAACAAATCAAATTACAGAATCTTTTCTTCTTGATGACGTACCGCCAATGGGAATTTACGAAACGCTTTATGCGTTCAAAGACAGTTATGGACAGTTCATGGGGGCCGAGGGTACACACCCATGGTCACAGGGCTTTCCCCTTACCACGCCACTGGAAAAGTTCGGCGGTCCTGAAC
>JAESUD010000011.1 GCA_016763335.1 Emcibacteraceae bacterium
GGAGTGGGCGGAAATGCTTTTCTGGCAATCTTGGATAATTTGATTTTTTTTGCTCTTTTATGGTTCCTGCAACTAAGTCTGATTGGTAATCAAACAAAGACGTGTTTTTGTATTTCTATCCATAAGGGGTGTAGTCTAGTCCTTGTGGCATTTAAAATTATAGTCGGAAATTTTTGTTTATCTGGCCGATCTTAATTGACTAAAAATTAGATTGGTGAAATGATGATTTTTTTTGATTAGGTCATATTGTTATGTATAAAAATTCATTATCAACACTTACGAAACGAATATCCGGGCCATCTTCGGGGGCTTGGGAGGTTGGGGATATTGCGGCGAAAAGAATACTTGCCGGCGAGGATATAATTCATCTTGGAATTGGTGATCCGGATTTGGATACGCCGCAGGCAATTCAGGATGCGGTTGTTGAGGCAATTGATCATGGAAAAACGCATTATGCGCCGCTATCAGGTGAATATGAGCTTCGTCAGGCAATCGCTGATCATGGTTGTGGGTTATATCAAGGCAAGGTTGTTGCGGAAGATGTCGTGGTTTGCACAGGTGCGCAGGGGGCTTTGTTCGCTACTTTTCTTTGCCTAACGGAGGCGGGTGATGAAATTATTGTTCTTGAGCCGTGTTATGCGCCTTATCCGGCGGTTGTGACGGCAGGCGGGGGTAAAATGGTTTCTGTTGTTCTTGATAAAGAGGCTGGCTATCTGTTAGATGTGGATAAAATCAAGGCGGCGGTAACAGATAAAACAAAAGCAATTCTCATCAATTCACCGGGCAATCCATCAGGTGCGGTTTTTGATCAACAGGCGCTCAATGAGCTTGCGCTTTTTTGTTATGAAAATTCAATCTGGCTCATCTCCGACGAAGTATATTGGTCGTTATGTTATGAGGGAAAACATAATTCAGCCTATAAGATGGAGCAGTACCGGGAGTGTATAATTGTCGTTAATAGTCTTTCAAAATCACACGCGATGACCGGATGGCGCATTGGCTGGGCTATTGGGCCGCAGCATTTTATCAAGGCGATGACTGACCTTGCTCAAGCACTACATTTTGGCATTAATCAATTTGTGCAAAGGGCAGCGATTGTCGCACTTAATGATCGGGACACTGTTAAAGAGTTTAAAGAAATGTTTCAAAGTCGGCGTGATGTGCTTTGCGATGGTTTAAGGAAAAGCAATCATTTGGAGTTTTCCGTTCCTCGCGGTGGTATGTTTGTGCTTATTGATATAACGGCGACGGGACTATCGGGTAAAATATTTGCGGAACAATTGCTTGAGGAAGAAAAAATTGCTGTGGTGCCGGGCTTTGGCTTTGGCCAATCGGTTGAAAATACTGTGCGAATAGGTTTTCTATGCGATGAGGAACGGTTAAAGGAAGCAGCAAAAAGAATTGTAGATTTTGCCAAACGTAAAGTTGGTTAACGTAGAATTTATTTTCCTGAATTTAAAAAGTTATATTTTATGATAACTCTAAGATATTTTTTTCTTGATGATGGCCTTGAGCGTATTAAGCGGTATAATTTTCCAATTGCTCCGGCGATAATAGTTGCCAGATTATGAATGAATAACCCCCGCTTACCAAAAGTTTTTTGTAGGTAACGGCTGCGAGAATTATGCCAATATTGTGGAAGGCGGATATTTGTTTTGTTAATCCCCGTTGATGCACCAGCGTCGTGAAGAATTGCGGCTTCTGGTAAGTAATGAATTTCAAAGCCTTGGTCTGAAATTCGTTTGCAAAGATCAAGTTCTTCAAAGTATAGAAAATAGCCTTCGTCAAAAATACCGGATTTGTTTAATGCTTCACGGCTCATCATCATGCTTGCACCACTAACCCATTGCACCGCACTATTGGTATCAGGGGCAGGCGAAATATTTACACGGTGCGATTTCCATAATTTGCTAACGAGGCCGATCCCAAGATTTTCTTCAATTGTGCTTCGAAGAGAGGGAAAACGAAATGCCCCACATTCAAAATTACCTTTAATATCAAGTATTGGCCCGCCAACGACCCCTACATTTTTATTGTGTTTAAGGTAGGCGATCATTTTATTTATGGTTCCGGGGAGAATTAAGGCGTCGGGATTTAAAAAATAATAATGATCCGGTTGGTTCTTAAGGGCACGGGCTTTTTTTATAGCAACATTGTTACCAGCACCAAACCCGCCGTTAACAGGCGAGGGTATTAGTTTTATATAGTCGTGATATTTGTTTTTTTCTATGGCCTTAGAAATAATGCTGAGAGAATTATCAGGCGAGCAATTATCAATAATCCAGCACTCTGCTGTTTCGCTGAGCTTTTTAAGTTCAGGAACGAGTGCAGCCAGTCCTTTAAGGACGTGGGAAGGTGTTGCGTAATTTACGATGACGACAACTAAATTCATAAAATTCTTTCAGTGCAGTATTGATGCTTGCATGGATAAAAGACTATATATACATAATAGTTAAGGAGTGTTCAAAAAATACTTAAAGAGACCGACTATGTTCTTGCGCAGTTGGCCATTATTCCATAGCATCAAATATATTCAATATTAATTCAAGGCGCCGAACATGAAGTATTTCAAAACTATCTTCTTATCAATTGCATTCATTTTAGGGCAATTTACTGCTTTTGCCGCGCAGAGCGATATGCCATCTGTTGATAATGATGTGATGAAAATTACGTTTTTGGGTACAGGGGCACCAAGGCCATCAACCGAAAGATATGGACCAAGCATTCTGGTCGAAGCAGGTGATCATAAAATACTGGTTGATGCTGGCCCGGGTATGCGCGAAAGGTTATTTGAAGCTGGCGGCTTTGACGCAATTTCAGGCGTAGATCACGTCTTGGTTACGCATCTTCATTTTGACCATACGGTAAGTATTCCAAGTGTTTGGCTGAGTGGTTGGTTATTTGGCAGGCGGGTTCCGCTAAAAATTCAAGGGCCTGCCGGCATTAAAGATATGATGGAAAATATAAAAAGAGCCTATCAATGGGATGTGGATTATAGGGTTATGGTCGGGGTTCCTATTGCTGGTACAGAACTTGAAATTGAGGAAGTGTCAAACGGGGTTATTTTTGATGAGGGTGGCTTAAAAATTACCTCATTTGAAGTGGAACACATGCCGATAAATGTCGGGACAGGTGAGCTACTGGGCCTTCGCGGTGAAACGCTGGGTTTTAGGATTGATTATAAAGGCCATTCGGTAGTATTTTCAGGCGACACGCGCTCAACACCAGCCAGTGAATTAAACGAACAAGGCAAAGGGGTGGATATTTTAATTCATGAAGTTCAGGTGCCGTCCGCGGGTGCAACGGCAGAAGCCAATCTTGCTAATGTCAGCCTCACTGTTCATTCAACGCCAGCGCAAACCGGGCTTGTATTTGCCACGGCAAAGCCAAAAATGGCGGTTTATTCACATATTATTCCGCCGGGCACAACGGAAGAAGATTTGCGGAGATTGACAGCACCATATTATAGTGGGCCATTAACGGTTGCTCATGATTTTATGGAAATAACCCTTTCCGGCGATGAGATATATATTGGGGAACGTGTTAAGCAAAGTGATGGTAAGTTTGAACAATCGAACGTTCTAAAGAAATAAGGTTTGTCGGGTAAAATAATGAATAACAATTCGGTGCAATTGATTTTAGAAGAAACGTTTGGTTTTGATAAGTTCCGTGGGAGTCAGCTTGAAATTATTGAAAATGTTATAGGCGGAAATAGTGTGCTCACGGTTATGCCGACGGGTGCAGGTAAGTCGCTTTGTTTTCAAATTCCGGCATTAATGATGGACGGGTTGGCAATTGTGGTTTCGCCGCTTATATCGCTGATGCAAAATCAGGTTGAGGCATTAAAAATTATCGGGGTAGAGGCGGAAACTATAAATTCGACCGACTCACCGGAACAAAACCGCGAGATTTGGCGCAAGATACAAAGTGGAACTCTCAAGTTTCTATATGTGTCGCCGGAAAAATTAATGACCGAGCAGATGCTGGATACCATTGATGATCTGAATATCAATTTATTTGCCATTGATGAAGCGCACTGTATATCACAGTGGGGTGCTGCCTTTAGGCCGGAATATGAAAATCTGGCGTTTCTTCATGGTCGATATCCGAATGTTCCAATTATAGCTTTAACCGCAACGGCCGATAAAGCGACGCGCGAAGAAATTTGCCATAAGATTTTTTCAGACAATGTGACAACTTATCTCACCGGATTTGACCGACCGAATATCTGCCTTAATGTAGAAATTAAAAAAGGTTGGAAGGGTCAACTGCTTAAATTTATGAAAGGGCGTCCTGCTGAAAATGGCATAGTTTATTGTCTATCTCGCAAAAAAACAGAGGAAGCGACAATTGCACTTAATGATGCGGGTTTTCATGCGCTTTGTTATCACGCGGGAATGCCGGGCGAGGTGCGGGAAGCCAACTTAAACCGCTTTATGGCGGAGCCGGATTTGATCATGGTGGCGACTATTGCATTCGGTATGGGCATTGATAAGCCGGACATCCGGTTTGTGTTTCATACGGACCTGCCGGGCTCGCCGGAAGCATATTACCAAGAAATCGGCAGAGCAGGACGGGACGGCGCGCCAGCCATTGCCCATATGCTTTACGGCCTTGACGATATTAGAATGCGCCGGATGTTTATTGACAATGAACGGGCAGACGATAAACATAAAATGCGCGGTCATCAGCGGCTAAATTCGTTGTTATCTTTTTGTGAGGCACCGGAATGTCGACGTTATACGCTGCTTAATTATTTTGATGATGCGCCAGATTTTGACAAATGTGGTAATTGTGATCTGTGCTTAAACCCAAGAGAGACGGTGCCAGCAACAGAAGCGGGACAGAAATTTATTTCGGCTATATACCGCACAGGACAGTATTTTGGAGTTGGTCACATTGTTGATATATTGACTGGAAAACTTACCAGCAAAATAGAGCAGCTCGGACATGATCAATTACCAACATTCGGTGTGGGAAAAGATTTTGAAGTCAATGACTGGAAATCTATAGCGCGGCAATTAATGGCCAGGGGCTTTATTGTGTCGGATATGGAATATGGGGCACTTAAGATTACTGATCAAGGTTTCTTGCTGTTAAAAAATCAGGATAAATTTAATTACCGGCCCGATGTTGTATTTAAAGTAGAAAAGAAAAGCAAAAATAAAAAAACACGGCAGGCTGTCAAGGAATTGGCTGGAGAAGAGCAGGATTTATATCTTCAACTTAAAAGTTTTCGTAAGGAAATCGCAGCAGAGCGTTCGGTTCCCGCCTATAT
Organism: Emcibacteraceae bacterium; assembly: GCA_016763335.1. GTDB lineage: Bacteria > Pseudomonadota > Alphaproteobacteria > Sphingomonadales > Emcibacteraceae > Pseudemcibacter. The sequence goes on from JAESUD010000011.1 coordinate 5,279, forward strand.
TATTTTTTCGGATAAAAGTCTGATTGATATGGCGGAGAATAAGCCGGTTACGCTCGATCAGGCTGGTAGCCAGGTTGATCTCGGCCCAGAGCAGTTGCTCTTCCCGCTCCAGGCC
>JAESUD010000148.1 GCA_016763335.1 Emcibacteraceae bacterium
AACTCGCTTTCATCAACGATTTCATCGCGGGGGTATTCTTTTAACGTATCGTCAATGCGCGTATAAAACCTGCCTGATAAATCATTATCCGTTACAACAGAAACACCGGGACGCTGGGTAAGTGTGGTTGCTTGAAATCCAGACCCTAGATCAATGAATGCTTCATTGCCTGCCAAGTCATCTACTGCGCTGCGCAACTTCTCAATATCAAACTTGAGTGGTAATTTTATAATGTCCGCAGACGGTTTGAAATGTGCCACGGACTGCGTGTCCGGTACATTGGATATATATTTTTCCATTTGCAGACGGTCTGCTTCATATTCAGATAAATTTCCCATATTCTCTCACTCTATATTTGCTGAAGTTTATATTAGAATAACTTCCAAATATATAGGCAAATGAAATGAATTCATCATAGGTGTAATTAAATTATCTTGCCATTAAATAGACCGCTCAAAAAATAGATTTACTATTATTGTTGACATTATTTATAATTATATTTATAAAATGACTGATCGGTCAGTCAATATAAAGAAAAGCATATCAAATGAAACCTCAACTTGGAAAAGATAAGATATTGGATGCGGCCCTGCAGTTATTTGCCAAAAAGGGCTATCACACAACGTCCATTAGCCTGATTGCAAAAACAGCAAACGTTTCAAAGGGATTAACCTATAATTATTTTAAGAGTAAGGAAGAACTGCTTCTTGCGATCATTGATCAAGCCAGCAAAAAAATGTTTGCCGTTGCCAAGGAAATGTCTGCACCACAAAACTATCAAGACACACTTCGCCAGTTCCTTGATCAGTTTTTTCTTTTTTTAGTAAATAATAAAAGTTACTTACGCTTTCAACTAAGTTTGCTTTTCCAGCCTGACTTAAAAGCAATCGTTGAAGGCCCCCTTCAACAACGCGCTGAATTACTTTTATCCCATACCATAACAATGTTTCGCGAGGTTGGCGCCGAGAATCCAGCCCTAACCGCCCGCAGGTTCATATCCGAACTGGACGGCATTGCCTTACATCATCTTTCGGTGTTTAAAAATTACCCCCTTGATGACATGCATCAACAACTTTTCAATAACTACAAAGACCTATGATATGACTGATTTTTTAATAAATAAAACTAACGCTGATGATCTAAACACTTTAAAAAAAGAATTTTTAAAGAGTATATCCACACCCCGTGATGGAATGTGGGAAGCCTTTGTAACGATGGCAGATCATTATTCAATTAATCATGAAAATAATGTAATTGGTTATTGTGTTATTAACGAAGAACATAAAATTCTTCAATTCCATGTTGATAAAAAATTTGATCAAAGCCAGATATTCAAGCAGATAATTTCAGAAAAAAATGCCACTGGCGCTTTTGCATCAACCGTAGAACCACAATTTCTTTCCCTGTGCATGGATCATCAAAAATCCGTATCTGTGAATGCATTAATGTATCAGGTTCAAAAAAACACCCCGATTGAAAAAGCCAAATTCCCTGATCGTTCTGAATTTAAATTAATGGATGAAGCATCGCTTGAAACCGCTGTTCAATTTGCCCACAAAACCATTGGCGCTGATCAGGGTTGGTTAAATTATTATTATCTTGGACTTATCAAAAGAAAAGAACTTTTTGGTCTATGGCTGGCAGGTGAATTAATTGCAACGGGTGAATGTAGAGTTAGCGATATACAGAAACCTGCAGCAGATTTAGGTATGATCGTATCCAATGATCATCGTGATATGGGTATTGCGACAAATATTATACGTCATTTGCTTAATCTTTGTAATGAAAGAAATCTGGATTCCATCTGTTCAACTGAAGCCGACAACATTGCCGCCCATAAAGCGATAACAAAATCTGGCTTTATTTCCGGGCACAGAATATTAGAAATTAGTTTTACTTAATTTCTTATTTCTTTGTCATTATTAGTTTTGAATGAATGTAGCTTTCACCTTTTAATATTTTCACCATGTCTTTTTCCAAGCTTTCAATCGGTCGCTCAACAATCCGGTTAAGCTCTTGCCCGTTTTTGTAGAAAATAAAAGTGGGTGTGTGAGTGATCTCTATTCCTTGAAGTTCATTATTTGGCGCCTGTTTTTTGCGGTCTAGAGCAATCATCTCTGTTTGAGCCTCATGGTCATTGAGAATTTTATAGAAGCGCGGCACTTCACGCTGGCTGTCATGGCACCATGTACCCAGAACAATTTTTATTTCCACACCTTCAAGCAAGGCATCAATATTAGCAAGAGCGTCATTATCAACCTGATATTTTTTTTCACTGTCATTATACCATGTTGAATAAGGTTCTTTTTGCAAGTCGCCCTGTGAAATAATACCCAACAATATTTCTTCTTTATCATCACTGGCATAACCCATAGCCCCCCATATATTCACAAATATAAGTATGAAGATAGATTTAGAAATAAATTTCATTTAAACAACCTTTTTTGATGCGACAAAACCTTTGATTAAGTACTATAATCATTATTTTAAAGTAACCAACCAGGAATTTTCATGTCTGATGTTATTAAAGAATTTATATCTGAATATGGCCCTAATATAGTCCTCACCGGGGATGATATTTCAAATCGTGCCAGCAGTTATTGGGATTCTAGCCCCATTACAGCCAAAGCTATTATAAAGCCAAAAACAACTGAACAAATATCAGACATTATAAAGCGGTGTAACGAAGTAGGACAAATCATTGTCACTCACGGCGGCCTAACCGGGTGCGCAAAAGCCGCCGATACCACACCAGGCCATATTGTTATATCCCTTGAAAATATGACAAAGATTGAAGAAATTGATGAAATTGGCGGCACGATAACGGTTGAGGCCGGAGCGATACTTGAAACTGTGCAACAAACAGTCGCCGACAAAGGATTTTATTACCCCATTGACCTTGGGGCAAGGGGCAGCTGCACTGTGGGCGGCAATGCCGCAACTAATGCCGGTGGAATTAATGTTATCCGCTATGGAATGATGCGAAATCATGTGCTTGGGCTTGAAGCTGTTCTTGCCGATGGCACAATCCTTTCATCCATGAATAAAGTCATTAAAAATAATGCCGGGTATGATCTTAAACAATTATTTATCGGCTCGGAAGGCACCCTTGGTATTATTACCCGGGTCATCGTTAAGTTGGAAACTGCACCAAAAAGCTGCCAAACGGCCCTTGTCGGCTTAAATAGTTTTAGCAAAGTCACAACATTTCTAAATCATATGAAGAATGAAACCGGCAGTCGTTTATCTGCTTATGAAGTTATGTGGGGAAATTATTATCAAGCCGTCACCGAACCCGACGGACACAGAGCACCGATGGACAGAAATCATCCTTATTATGTGATTACTGAATGCACGGGATCTAGCCCAGATTCCGATGAAGTAATATTCATGAAAGCCTTAGAGGATGCTTTGGAGCAAAATATTATTGATGATGCGATAATTCCGAAGTCTGATCAGGAACGACAAACCATATGGACGGTAAGGGAAAATTTTGAACCAATTTTCGAGAATAACCCTATTTTCCTGTATGATGTCAGCCTGCCAATTAAATATATGGAAGATTATATTTCAAAGGTACAAAATAATATTGCAACAACATGGCCGAAGTCCCGTTGTTATATAATAGGGCATATAGGTGACGGTAACCTTCACCTAATGATTAGTCCGAACGAAGACGGTAACAACCTTCACGAAAAATCCAATGAAATGGTCTATGATCCTTTAAAAAGCTATGGTGGGTCTGTATCGGCAGAACATGGCATTGGCCACGAAAAAAAGGCATGGCTTTCCCATAGCCGTACACAACAAGAAATTGCCTTAATGAAATCTATCAAAAGAACCCTTGACCCAAATAATATATTAAACCCAGGTGTGATTTTTTAACATTTAATAAATTAGTATATGTTTACTTTAATATTGCAGAATAGTAGAATATATTTCTATAAACAAACAGGAATCGCATCATGGATGATTTTGATAAAAAGATTTTAAAATGCCTACAAGAAGATGCTACCATATCAACTGCCGGCCTATCAGAAAAAGTCGGCCTTTCAACTACACCTTGCTGGCGACGCTTGCAAATCCTTGAAGAAAAGGGATTTATCGAAAAACGCGTGGCAATTATAAATAAACTTAAATTAAATCTCGGCCTCACTGTAATTGTCAATATTAAAACCAGCAAACATTCAAAAGACTGGCTGGTCAATTTTAAAAAATCATTAATACATATTCCGGAAGTAGTTGAAATATTACGTTTGAGCGGTGATACAGATTATTCTTTAAAAATACTTGTTCCGAATATGGTAGAGTACGACAGAGTATATCAGGAAATTATTTCTAAAATTGATAACCTTTATGATGTCAGTTCAAGCTTTGTTATGGAAGAAATTAAAAGCACGACCAAATTACCTCTAAACTATATATAATCCGTTTATTCTTACAAATTTACTCTTAGAATATACAAATAAATCCTAATATTTCATAATAAATTAGATTATTATTCTAAAATATCTATATATTTTATTAATTAAGAAATAAGCTTCTCTCATCCCTATGATATTTTATCTAATAGTCAATCAGGTATATTTTTAGGAAACAGAACATGCGAATTTCATTCACAGCTCACCCGGCCTCTGTCGGAGAAAATTACTTTAGTCATCTATTTTCTGCTCTTTCATTTTGTGGAACAATGACATTGGCTCTTATGGCCTGTTTAGTACACGCCTTTTTACCTTTTCTATTTGAAAAAACAGGCAGCCAAATGATCTGTCGCCTTATGGATGGTATGGTTCATAACCGTGATAAAAGAGAATGTGCCACAAATAAAGACTGAACAGACACAGCAAAAAAACCTTTAATTAAAGTAAGATAAGAAAGTTCAGTGGGCAATGCCATTAAAGTTTGCATAAAGATAATATTTCCTATAAATTTTAGGTAATATTGTATCTTTACAACTAAAAGAAGTAACAAATGGCAAACATAAAGTCGATTTCTGAACTCCTCAATGATTATCAAAATGGCTATTCACTGGAACAAGGGTTTTATAAAAACCCTGATATTTACAAACGTGAAATAAAAAACATTTTCCATAAAAATTGGATTTTAGCAGGCCATACTTCACAAATACCAGAACTTGGTGATATTTTCCTAATGGACGTTGCCAATGAATCGCTCATAATCACGCGAACCAAAAAAGGTGAAGTGAAGGCACTCATTAATGTATGCCGCCATAGGGGTTCACATGTTTGTCTTGAGAGAAAAGGCAATGCCAAGGCCTTTACCTGTCCTTACCACGCGTGGAGTTATGATCTTGAAGGAAAGCTTATTGCCGCAAGATACATGCAGGATGATTTTGATAAAACTGAAAACGGCCTTCATCAGGCGCATGTTGAATTAGCCGGGAACCTGATTTTTATCAGCTTGGCAAAAGAACCCCTTTCACTTTCAGAAATGCAGAACGATTTAAAAGATGTTTTTGAACAGTTTGGTTTTAATAACATGAAACTGGCTCAACAGAAAACCTATCCGATTAAAGCTAATTGGAAACTAGCCGTTGAGAATTATCAAGAATGTTATCATTGCGCCCCTTCCCATAAAGATTTTGCAAAAATTCATGCAATGGCCTTAAACCCAGCTATATTTGCCAAGAAAAAACAAGATTTTCTTAAAAAATCAAAAAGCCACATCAGAACATCCCCTTCCTCATTCTATTTTGATTTGGCAAATGAAGGACAAGAGGGATTTCAGTATGATAGGAACCCTCTTATTAATGACATGAGAAGTGGTAGCGCGGGCGGTAAACCAGTCGCACCACTACTTGGACACATGCCTGAATATGAGAATGCCGCCTCTGAATTTATGGTGGGGCCAGTAACATTCTTCCTGATTTATGATGATCATATGCTTGGATACAGATTTTTACCAACATCCCTTGATGAATGCGTATGTGATTTATTTTGGTTTGTCCGGGATGATGCTGTTGAAGGGAAAGATTATGACCTTGAAACACTTACCTGGCTCTGGCATGTGACAATTTTAGATGATGAAAAAATTATCCTAAATAATAAGAAAGGTGTAGATTCAGATTTTTACGGACCGGGAAAATTTTCCACAATGGAAAGTATGGAACAGCATTTTCTGACTTGGTATTTAAGCGCAATAAAATAATTTTAGTTAAATATCATGCACAAATATTTTTAACATAGGGTACAGGTCTTTAAACAATTCTATATCTCGTTTTTCATTGAAATGTGCATGATCAGGCACCATTAATTTTAAGGTATTCAAAGCCTTCAACACGTCTTCTGCCTCGGGTTTTTTATCATAATCGCCTGAGAATATTTTTCTGAGCCATTTACAAATTCTAGTTACGCGCGGCCAACCAAAAATAGCGGCCTCACATTCCAGATTATAAGCAATTGATAAAACATCTTCTTTGTTATTTTTATGGATTGCTCCCTCAAGGTCATCAATCCTGCCTTTTAACCCCGTTACAAATTCCCCAGCTGCCTTATCCACAGCAAGGTTAGCACGCGCGATCATTTCATCTTTTTCTTTTTTTGATTGTTCATCCATTATTTTAGCCAACTTATTTTTCTTGAATGTTTCCTGCAGAACCACGGCGGTCACTTTCACCTTCCCAGTCAGTAATATGCTTCCTTTGACGGCGCCGATTTGGCCCTGTAAATTCACCACTATTGATAAAGTCGCGTTTATTATTTATCGCATTATTTAACTTCAACAATACCTGATCCGGTGAAAATGGCTTGCCAATCACTTCCGTAACACCCGCATCACGCGCTTTCACAATTGTTTTTAGATCAGTAACACCCGTATCAAGTATGATCGGTAAATCTTGATCATTTTTGCTACTTTCTTTTGTCCTTATTGTTTTTATGAATTCAAGACCGGATTTATCCTCCATCATGAAGTCAACAAAAATACAATCAATTTCCGAGTTATAATATTTTTTTTCCGCCTGTTCGAGCGTATTACAGAGCATTATTTTTCTTACCCCGAAAGCTTCTAATATGGAATATAATGTTTTGGCAATGAATGTATTGCTGTCAACAATAAGAATTTTTAAATCTTTTATTTCAACATTCTCCATATTTTAACCTGTCCATACGTAACATTCTTATGTTTTCCTCAAATAATGGCCAATTTTACTGACAAAGTATAAATAGAACGTTACAAAATATGAAGATTAAATTTTAAGGCAATGATATGCATCAATTTAAGAATAATACCTACTGGCATACCAACGTCAATGAACAAGTCATTTCTGAGGCAGCATTACCAAAAAATATTGATGTGATAATCATCGGTGCGGGCTTTACCGGACTTGCAACTGCACTACATTTATTACGCGGCGGAAAATCGGTGGCGGTTTTTGATGCCATGAAACTCGGTGATGGTGCCAGCGGTAAAAACGGCGGCATGATTGGTCCTAGCCTTCATAAACTTGGCCTTGATGGATTAAGCGGTAAATACGGCAAAGAAAGAGCCCTTGATATTTTACAAGAAGGAATGACAGCAATTGATTATTTCCAAAAATTTATTGTTGAAGAAAATATCGATTGTGATTTAAAAATGACCGGCCGGTTTCGCGGTGTCATCGGTAAAAAGGCCCTCGATGGCGTCATGCGCGATAGCGAAAATTTAATGGCATTAAACGGTTTTAAATTTGATGTGGTAAAACCAGAAAATGTTCATGATGAAATCGGATCCGATATTTATCAAGGCGGCGTTATTTACCATCAGGACGGTGGAATACATCCTTATAAATTAGTGCGAGCACTCGCAGAAAAGGTGCTTCAACTTGGCGGCAGTATCCATCAGGAAACCCGTGTGGAAAATATCATAAAAACACCAACAGGTTTTCAAATTGCAACGGAAAAAGGATCACTATTGGCCGGCGATGTGGTTGTTGCCAGCAACGGCTATAGCAAGAAATTTTCAAATGGTATGTTGCCCTATTTTTATAAACGACTACTACCAATTACATCAGCAATGATTGCCACCGAAGAATTACCGCAAGAACAAATAGACCGTATGTTTCCTAAAAAACGTATGCACGGCGGCAATCACCGGCTTGTCCAATATTATAGGGCCAGCCCGGATCATAAAAGAGTTTTATTTGGCGCACGCGGTCCGGATGCTTACGACCGCCCTTTGCAAAATGGAACTGTTCTTAAAAAACATCTTTGTAAAATATTTCCTGAACTGGATAAGGTAAAAATTGATTATTCATGGTCCGGCAAGGTGGCCTACACGTTTGATCACACACCACATCTCGGCAAACATGATGGGCTTTATTATGCAATTGGTTATTGCGGTTCCGGGGTTACCCGCTCTATTTATCTGGCTAGACAACTTTCCCGCAGGATTTTGGGACAGAGTGATTTCCAGACTGCATTCGATGATCTGTCCTTTGAAAGCAAGCCATTTTACACGGGAACACCGTGGTTTATGCCCGCCATTTTAAAATGGCATAGTTTTCTTGATCATATTGACGGAAATTAACTTTCATGGATTGATCAAATGATCATCCTGTGTATATAGTTTTTATTCGTAAATTAATAATTTTAAGGGTAAAAAATGTCCGCAAATATGCAAAACCTCGAATCCTACTGGATGCCATTTACAGCCAACCGTGCTTTTAAGAAAAACCCGCGCCTTTTTGCCTCCGCGGATGGCATGTATTATCAAACCACTGAAGGGAAAAAAATTCTTGATGGGTGTGCGGGTCTATGGTGCGTCAATGCGGGACATGGTCAGAAAAAAATTAACGACGCCCTTAAATTTCAAATTGATCAAATGACTTATTCACCGGCATTTCAAGGCGGTCATCTTGGCGCTTTTGAATTTGCCGAACGCCTTGCCGATATGTTCCCTGGTAATCTTAACCACGTGTTTTTTACCAATTCAGGATCAGAAGCAGCCGATACATCCCTTAAGCTGGCCCGCGCCTATTATAAGGCCCGCGGCAATCCGGAAAAAGTTAAACTCATCGGCCGCGATAAAGGCTATCATGGGGTTAATTTCGGCGGTCTTTCGGTTGGTGGCATTCCCGCCGCCCGCAAAGTGTTTGGCCCGTTTCTGCCTGAAGTTGACCATCTGCCTCATACTCATAATGTTGACGGCAATTTATTTGCAAAAGGCCAGCCGGAAAATGGCGCAAACCTCGCCGATAGATTACTGGAAATTATTGAACTTCACGGCGCAGAAACAATCGCCGCCGTAATCGTTGAACCCATGGCCGGATCAGCCGGTGTGGTTGTGCCGCCAAAAGGATATTTAGAACGCCTGCGAAAAATCACCAAGGATAATGATATCCTGCTTATATTTGACGAAGTCATCACTGCCTTCGGTAGAACCGGGGATGTATCAACCGCGTCATTGCTTAATATCCAACCCGATATGATCAACACAGCCAAGGGACTTACCAATGGTGCTGTACCCATGGGCGCCGTATTAATTAGTGACGAAATTCAAAGCACGATCGTCGATGGCCCACCAGATGTTATTGAGCTATTCCACGGCTATACATATTCCGGGCACCCTCTTGCCTGCGCTGCGGGTATCGCCACAATGGACGTTTACGCCGAGCAAAAATTATTTGAAAGAGCCGCATCCCTTACCCCTTATTTTGAGAAAGCAGTTCATAGCCTTAAGCGCCATGACAACGTACGTGATATACGTAACTTCGGCATGGTTGCCGCCATTGATCTAATCCCACGGGAAGGCGCACCCGCCGCGAGGGCCTTTGATGCCTATTTAAAAGCATTCGAGCAAGGCGTGCTGATCCGAACAACTGGCGACATTATTGCCCTGTCACCGCCCCTTATTATTGATGAAAGCGAAATAGAAACAATCATCGACACATTAGACGATATTTTAGCAACCATATAAAACTAAAGTTGGAACCAGAAATGAAAGCAATAATATTATCAGTGGCATTAGCCGTCGTTACATCCACAACAGGAGCTAATGCCCAGTCGGAAAATTCACGAAAATTTACCGCACTTGATGTATTTAACCTGGAATATGCCACTGACCCGCGTCCCTCGACCGATGGTTCCGAAATTGTTTATGTGCGCAGATCAAATGATATTATGACCGACCGCACCCGATCTAATATCTGGAGCGTTAAAGCGGATGGTTCCGAAAATCGCCCGCTTCTTTCCGGCCGTGATAATTATTCATCACCACGCTGGTCGCCTGACGGCAGTAAAATTGCTTATACATCCGCCGCTGAAGGCAGCAATCAAATTTATCTACGTTGGCACGATAGCGGGCAGACAGCATTACTAAGCAATTTGACCCTTTCGCCGGGCGGCCTGACATGGTCACCGGACGGAAAATGGTTAGCATTCACCAGCCGGGTTCCGATTAAAAATCCGACCCTCGCCAAATCACCAAAAAAACCTAAAGGCGCGAAATGGGCCGAACCCATGCATATTATTGATGCCGTGCGTTATCAACGTGATGGCAGGGGTATTTTATCACCGGGCTATACACAGATTTTTATCATCCCGTCTGATGGCGGCACACCGCGGCAAATAACACGCGGTAATTTTAATCATGGCGGACCACTTTCTTGGTCGGCGGACAGCTCAAACATTCTTTTTTCAAGTAACCAACATGCCCAGTGGGAACTGGAAACGTCTGAAAGCGATATTTATTCTATCGCTATTAATGACGGAACTCTTAAGCAGATCACCGATGAACCCGGTTCAGAAAGAAACCCGACTTATTCACCGGACGGCAGTATGATTGCTTTCTCAAAACAGGCTAATACGCCAATTATGTTTAAAAATACCTATCTTGCCGTGATGAATGCCGACGGTACAAATGAAAAAATATTAACCCCTGATCTTGATCGCCCTGCATCAAATGCAAAATGGGCAAGTGACAATAAAAGCCTCTATTTCCAATATGATGATCGCGCCGTCCGCAAAGTTGCCAATGTTAATCTTAGCGGTGATATTAATATCATTGCCGAAGGATTAAGCGGTACATCACTGGGACGGCCATATTTAAGTGGCGGATATAATATGTCAAAAAATGGCCTTGTTACCTTCACTTACGGCACAACTCATAGGCCCGCCAACATTGCCATTATGGACGGCGATGAAATGCGGGTTCTCACCAATCTTAATGATGATTTCCTTAGCCATAAAGACCTCGGAGAGGTTCATGAAATTATCTATAAATCATCCCACGACGGACAGGAAATTCAAGGATGGTATTTGACACCGCCGAATTTTGATCCAAGCAAAAAATATCCACTTATCCTCGAAATTCACGGCGGCCCGGGCCTTGCCTATGGACCAGGTTTTTCTGCTGAATTTCAGCGTTTTGTCGCAGAAGGATATGTGGTTTTCTTTGATAATCACCGAGGGAGTTCAAGTTACGGCGAAAAATTTTCAATGTTGCTCCATAACAAATATTCTAGCATAGATGATTTTGCCGATCATAATTCAGGTGTTGATGCGATGATTGACCTTGGCTTCATTGATGAAAATAATCTGTTTATCACGGGCGGTTCTGCGGGCGGCATTGCCGCGGCATATGCCATTGGTCTAACAAACCGTTTTAATGCCGCCGGTGTTATTAAACCGATCGTAAACTGGCTTAGCAAATCGCTTTATGCCGATAGTTCCATCGGGCAGCTTCATAACCAGTTCCCCGGCTACCCATGGGATAATGTTGAACATTTTTGGAAACGCTCCCCAATGTCGCTCGTCGGTAATGTTACAACACCGACGCTTCTCATGACTGGTGAAGAAGATCGCCGGACGCCGATACCGGAAATTGAACAATATTATCAAGCCTTGAAATTGCTTCAGGTGGATACGATCATGGCACGCGTACCCGGATCACCCCACGGCATTGCCGGCAGGCCATCACGCCTAAACGCCAAGGTCGATAATATCATGGCTTGGTTTGAAAGATATAAAAAATAATATTACAGGTGGTCAAAAAGCCGTGTTAGCTGGCTGCCTGTTTCATAATATATTTCACGTATTTTATTAAAAGGAACCGACTTCACGGTATTAAACGGAAGTGGCATATCCCGTGAATTAGTCCGGCCTAATATAAAGTCTGCCATTGCTCTACCAAAAGCAGTTCCGGGAGCAATCCCGCGACCACTAAAACCGCTTATGCTATATATTCCACGTCCCAAATCATGAATATTTGGTATATAACTTTTCGAGCACGCAATGCGGCCAGACCATTTATAGGTCCAGTTCACAGGTCCAACATCCGGAAAAGTTTCACGGATCATTTTATTGGCCCAAGAGGTTAAGATCGGCGCATTATCCATGAAAATATTACCAATGGTGCCGATTATAATTCTGCCATCTGCATCCGTACGATATGACCTCATAACGGTGCGTGTATCCCATGTGCCATTCTTGCCCGGAAGAAAATGCTTTAATTTTTCATCATCAAGTGGATCACTGGCCAGCTGACAATAATGCATTGGCGTATATGACCTTTTTATGAGAGGTAGAATATGTTCAAGATACGCATTGGTTGCCATTAAAACCCGTTCAGCTATTAAAATGCCCTTTGGCGTTTTGATATGCCAGCGTCCTCTTTTGTGGCGAATACTCATTGCCGGAGTATTCGTATAAACCTTACAGCCAGCATTTTGTGCCGCTTTCATTAAACCATGACAATATTCAAGCGGTTGAATAGTACCCGCACGCATATCATGGATGGCTCCCAAATAATTTTCAGCGGTCGTAAGTTTATAAGTTTCCGCTTTATCAAGTAACATGACACTGCCACCACGGGCATTTATTTGCCATGCTCTTTCTTCGATCGCTTTTAATCCGGCCTCGGAATGAGCCAAATGAAGCGTGCCATTTCGAACTGCATCACATTCAATATTATGCTCATCAATAAGGTCATATACCATGTCAGGTGCAGCGCTAAGAAAATCATTAAGCCGCTCACCATATCTTTTACCTATGGACCGTTCCACATCTTCGGGATTTATCCATAGCCCGGCATTGGTAAGCCCGACATTACGTCCTGATCCACCAAAGCCACTATATTCAGCCTCAAGCAATGCGACATTAGAACCGGCCTCAGCAAACCTAAGTGCCGCAGACGTACCGGTAAATCCGCCGCCAATAACAGCCACATCCACCCTGTCCTCACCTTTTAAAATATTACTTTCAAAAATTGAATTTCGTGATAACGCCCAGAGTGTATTATTTACTTGTTGTGACATATGATTTTACAGCATGTTGTTAAAGTAATAATATGAATA
>JAESUD010000149.1 GCA_016763335.1 Emcibacteraceae bacterium
ACCGTATGCACCAAGACCACTAAACACCAGTAACGCGATCAGTATGGTTTTTATGTTTCTACCAAACTGATATTTAAACTCGTCAAACTTTGCACATTGATGTTTCATTTCAACCCCAACATTAATTGTTCCATAATATTCAAATGTAAATTAATGCATTATTTTCAAGGATTGCAGCGTATCTAGCACATCAATTCTTCAAATACAGCCTTTCTCAAGTTGCACTGATGCCAGTCAATATAGAACATTTACTGGCATTGTTCAGTTATCCAGTTTTTATGCCTCTCTTCTAGTGGGCCAATTTCCGAAATTCGCATCGGGTATTTTTCAAAATATCTATCATTGTTATAATCAGGCTGTTTGGAAAATGAAATAAAAGCGTCCGCCAATGTTACTGATCCTCTGTCCCGGGCTTCAAATTTACTAATATCAGAACAATCAAGTATTTCTTTAAAATCTGCCGTTACTATTTCATCATAATGATTAATGAAATCTATCTTTGAATACGCTATTCTGGGGGACACATTGCCATATTCGGTTCTTTCATCAACATTTACCCAGTAAGTAAACGGGTAAATTATGTGATGAGCCAGTTTCTCTTTATCATTTTTTGCAACAGCATCTTTTACCACATTAAATATTTCATTTATTTCCGTAGCGCCAATATCTGCAAAGCAAGAAAACCTATATCCATATAAATCAGGATCGTTATCCCTATCAAATTTCTTTTCCTTTTCAGTTGGAACTGTCCACGCCCAGACTTTCTCAATGCAATTTGGCCTATTAAACCGACTTTCAAAAGTCATAGGCTTCGAAAAGGCCTGAAAAACGACACCCAGTGTCATCAACATGGTTATTAAAATTTTAAAAATAAACTTCACTTACTACTCCTTTTATTTACAATTTTCCTCGAACCAATCCACATGCCTACCTGTGTAGGAACGCATTGACTTAAATCTCAACGGGTATTTCCTAAAATACCGCACATGCTCTTTGTTGTTGTTGGGTGCTTTGGTAAGGAAAATAAAATCAGAGGCCAATGCAACAGCCCCACCCCCTAGACTTCTCATATTATTTAAAGCACTGCATTCGATTACACGCTCAACATCTTTTGTAATAATTTCATCATAATGCTTGATGAAATCTATTTTATTGTTTGCTTGTACATCTGCTTTAAAACCATATTCAGTTTTCTCTTTCGTTTTAATCCAGTAGCTGAATGGGTAAACGACAATATCCGCTAATTTTTCTTTATTTTTTCCCTTGATAGCCTGCTTAATTATCGTGAGTGCTCTATTAATTTCACTCGGACTAATTTCCGAGTCACAAGAATATCTAGTGTCATCTATATCAAGATCGTTTTTAAGGTCGAATTCCTTTTCCTTTTCAGTTGGAATTGTCCATTTCCAGACAGCATTAATACATTTAGGACTATTCCATTCACCATCAATCCGCTCACGTTGCGCAAATGCCGGGAGCGATACTCCCAGCATTGCGAAGGTCAAGATTATTATTTTAAAATTCATTCATGTCTCTTTCCATATATTCCGCTATTAAATATATCTTTACGTGAATTGCTTCTATTTTTAAGACCCTGTGATATTTTTTCATTATCTTTGGAATATGACAGTTCATTTCCCATTTCAGTATGATCACCTTCACTTATGGCTTTTCTAAGGTCTTCACTATTTTTCAACTGCAGCATTTTGGTTTCACCGACGTTGAAATAGAGGTCAACTAGGGCGTCATATTCATTTTGACTTACATGGAGATTACCGATAAGGCGTTTAACGCCCGCTTCAGCGATGGCGATGTCCTGATTTAACAGGTGTTCCGCCTTTTGTCGTCCGACCAGGTCACCGATTTTACTGTTGGGGTCATAGTGCCCGAAGCCTCCTGTTGGGTTTCCCGAGCCGTCATCTTTGACCGTATGTTGATAAGTTTCCCATTTCTTAAGGTGCCCACGAAGATTATTACTGGCATTTAATGTTGATGGTTCATGACGTGTTATTGATGTTGTGCTTATAATTTTTGTTTCGGGAAACGGTTTTTCATAACCCGCCCCCGTTTCAGCCATTCGCCCGGCGGCATCCGCAGCCTCGCGCAGATATTGTCCTGCTGGTTTATATTTTGCATTCATATTACTATTGCTAGCATTACTTTTAGGTGAATTCAAGGCGGAATTTGTACTTAATGGTTGTTGTTTATGGGATGGTAAAGTGTCCTGATAAAGTTTTTCTTTTAACGGATTTTTTAAATCTGCAGCGAATGCCCCATTCTCAACAGATCCACGAAGGTTTTTCTGTTCTTCTTTCAGCATTACATGCATCATAGAAATATTATCAAGGTCAACTTCCTCGGGATAAGGCCTTAACATATCTTCAATACGGACAAGTTCGTTTAAGTCACGGTCAATAAATCTGTCTTTGGTATAATTTATAAATTTAGTCATTGGTAATTTCCTTTATGGGTTGGTTAAATAAAAAAATTTCAATATTTGAGATATATTTTTTATTATTTAACCTTTTTCCCGATCATAAGAATGGATAGAAAAATCTGTCAAATAGCTGAAAATATTGCCAAAGTAAGGAAATTTGAGTAGGCTGATTAAGGGACAATAAAAAAAGGGTATATTCATGGATATGTTACTAGCGGGGATTTTGTTATGGTCGGCGGTACATTATGTTCCCAGTTTGATGCCTAACATAAAAATTAAAATGATAGAATTGCTTGGAAATTCTTACCGTGCGGTTTTTTCCTTATTGATAATTGCCAGCATCGCACTGATGGTCATGGGCTGGAAAGCAACAATACCTGAGTTTATTTATCAACCACCGGAATTTGGCCCAATATTAACTTCCGTGTCGATGATTATTGCTTTTTATTTAATGGGTAGCAGTCACGGCAAAGCCAACATTAAACGTTTCCTGCGCCATCCAATGCTATGCGGTATAATTTTCTGGGCCGGCGGGCATTTATTGTCAAATGGCGATAAGAGATCCATCATTTTGTTTGGCGGCATGATAATCTGGGCAGTTGTTGAAATCATTGCCATAAACAAGCGCGACGGACCGCGTGAAAAACCCGAGCCAGCCTCTATCATTATAGACATACGTAAATTTGCTGTTGCAGTGGTTCTTTATTTTATAGTTGCCTACGCACACCCATATTTCACCGGTGTTGAAGTGATGCGGTTATGAGTGATCAAAACACAATCCCAGATGATTTAACTCTAGAACAGGTAATTGGTGGAATTGAAAAGTTTATTGTCACAATCGAAGAAGAAGTGGAAATCCATTATTCTCATCCTGAGTGGATGGATTTAGATAAACGCTGCCGCGAAGAAGAAAACCTGATCACGAGGGTCGGATTAATAATTACCATGTTAGAGGAAACAATAAACCATTTCAATTTACCCACCGAACACCCATTGTGCCAAAAAATTACGGCGGTAAAGAACTATTTCGATAAATTAAATTGATAAAATAGACCTTTAAGCTTTTATTAACCAAAGCAAGTATACATTAACAATCAATGAACTAGACGGTTTCATTCGAGTGAAATGATAACCAAATAAAATTTGTAATTGTTAAAAGGTACTGTAAATTGACTAAAACTTGGTATTTAAAATCGTTAGCTATTCTCACAATGATAACGGGATTAGTGACTTTCTCACATCAGGCTTCCGCCTCAACGGTCATTCTTAATTTTGATGGTCTTAATGCCAGCACTAATTCTCACGGCACATCCATTACTGAATCCGGTTATACACTGACCTCCAATAACATAAGCAGCACCAAACCTACTGATTTTAACAGCAATGGTACAACATCAATATATACGCAAAATACTTCACCACTTACCATCGTTCAAGGCGTCGGTAGCATAGTGTTCGATATTTTATCTATTGATTTTGGTGAATTTAGTAGTAGCGGCACACCGCAAATCGGCTATTCAGCTATTAAAGCAGATAATAGCGTGGTCAGCGGTCAATTTATTGTAAGTGGCGCGCCTTCATTTTGGAATTATCATGTGACATTTAACAATCTATTTACAAATATTGTCTCCTTCACATTAAGCCATAACTCGCCTTTTCTTTATCAAATTGATAATATTGAATTATCATCCGTTAACGGCTTAATCGAAACCCCGCTTCCTGGTGCTTTCCCGCTTTACGCAACTGGTTTAATGGGTTTTGGCTTGATAGCCTGGCGCCGCAGAAAACGCGCCTGACATCCCCTTGAATAAGCCCGGCATCCCTTAAAAAAAACGAAATCCCATAAATAAAATATATTTAAACGTAAAAAAAAGCCCCCGCATGATGCGAGGCTCCTGAGGTAATATTCATAATTTCATGATCACGCATATCTCATGATGGTGTGGTTTTATTATTCATGGGTCAGACTGTGGGTAAAAAAAACATGGACCATTCCTGACGAAGTTTAATAACAGTTTCAACCTCGTCTATTACGTCTTCTCCATCATCATTTAAATAAATTAATTTAAACGTTAATGGCATATCACCCGTAAAATATATACGGTTAAAATATAGTGAAAAATAACCACCCTCATGATCGTCGCGCGTTGAATATGAAAGGGTATATTTTCTTGTCATATCTTGAAAAATTACATTATTAGGCATGTTATTTAATTGCCAAGCTGTTACGTCAAAAAAATTCTCATCCGCCGTTTTAACCAAAAGAGATTTAAAAACTTTCGGATCATCTAACACAATATGTACAATCAAGGAATATGGTTCAGCTTCCGAAATTTTTCTTAGAAGAAATACGCGACTATCACGTTCCTTAATTGAATAGTCCCGGTACATTTCAAAAACAGTTTCATTACTTTGTTTATTGAAATAAACATCATGATATTCTTGAAACCGGAAAACGAAAAAAACCCAAATCCCTAAAATAAATAACAAAAAAATATATCTTTTTTTCATTTAACTCTCCTATAAAGAGTGTGCAGGAAAAAACACACCTGTCATCACCTATTTGGATCAGTCATTAAATAATTATGAGGCATTTTTAGCCCTTCGAGACTTTTAATAATCCGTTGTGGTGCCCACGTCGTATCTTTCGGGCCATTACCATGTAAAAAATATGGCACAACATCATTCCAAATATGTCCCAAAACATTATCAGGAGGATTATAATTAAAGGTTCCCATATTACGCGGGTCCCTGACTAGATTATCATTATCGTCAAATATAACCTCATGACGGCCATCAGGAGAAATATATTTTTTATTAAATTGAGCATTGGACGCGAATTGATGCAATATCGTTGCCTCTTTTTCTTGCTTAATCCAATCCGCTGCTTTAGC
>JAESUD010000150.1 GCA_016763335.1 Emcibacteraceae bacterium
AACAAGGAAGAGAATATCCATCATTGATGCCATGCCGCCACGATTAAAAAGCTGGTCGGTAACAATGTTGCCACTATCGATTAAAAAGCCCGTGGCAAGAATATTTAAAATCAAAGAATAAGCCGTTGATAATGTCACGGCACCGTCCAGGGCAAAATTTAAATAATCCCACTGGAATATTGGAACGGCAAGCACGGCGAGGAAAATTCCCAAAATTAAAGCCGGAATTGCTGGCAAGCCCCGCGCCACCATCGTCACAACAGAAATCGGCGCAATAAGGAGCCATAAGGAAACATTGAAATGGGTCGTGATCAGCTTTTGTAGGGCGATGATTTCACTATTATCCATTGACGAGGGTGAATAAAATAAATCCAATGAAAGAAATACTATCAGTGACAGGATAATTGCCGGACCGGATGTATAAGTCATATGTTTAATATGGGTAATGACGTCGGTTCCGACCATCGCGGGGGCAAGGTTTGTAGTATCAGATACCGGGGACATTTTATCTCCGAAAAAAGCACCAGAAATAATTGCGCCGGCCACAAGTCCGGGGTTAAGGCCCAGAACCGTACCAACCCCGATTAACGCAAGTCCCACTGTTCCAATGGTTGACCAGCTTGACCCGGTGCAGATCGCGACAATGCCGCAACTGATACAGCAAATAGTCAGAAATATATTTGGGGAAATAATAGCCAAACCATAATAAATCAACATTGGAACAATGCCTGAAGCTATCCAGATAGCAATGAGTGCACCGACCAGCAGCATGATCAGGTTCGCATGCATGGCCATATCAATAGATTTTAAAATACCGGTTTCGAGCTTTTTATAAGGAACTTTAAGGATTAAGAAAGCAACCAGAACAGCAATAATGGTTGATATAAAAAGGATCATTTCACTAGGGACGTCAATTGTATCCATAATCAGATTAATCGCCATTAAGCCGATAAGAATTACAAAGGGGATAGAGGATATCCAGACGTTCGGATTTTCACTTTCAATTTCCTGATCACCCGAATCTTCCATTTTTACCTCTCCCTGTTTTTTATTTATCAAGTGATAACTTAATGTAGGTAGGGAGAATACAAAAGAGTTACTTCATAAGTAACATTAATGAAGAATAGTATTCTGACTTATAGAGAGACAGTAAATTAATTAACTCCAGGGAAAGGGGCTGTTTGAAACCGGATGAAGATCGCCTTCTGCATAACGAGAAAAGCGGAATGGGTCTAATAACTTTGGCCGCTCACCGCAAATAGCCTCAGCAACCAATTTTCCGACCCCTAACATTTTATAGCCGTGATTGCTGTCTGCGATGACAAAACAGTTTTCCTTAAAGGTATCAAAAACCGGGAAACTGTCTGGGGTAAAGGCACCGATGCCGCCGGATGGCTCGTTTTTATATTTGGCAATCTGGCCCGAGAAGCGTTTTTGACAATGGGCCAGTGCGGACACCCACATATGGGCAAAATCATCGCCGACAATAAATTCTGGCGATTCAGGCCCGTAAGGGTCAACCGCAACATCATCTGCTTTTTTATCCACAATGAATGGCGCGGCTCCACCCTGAATGCCACCGAAATGGAAATCAGGTTTATAATAGATCCCCCACATTTCATCGGTAATGAGTGATCCATCAACATCGGAATAAAGTGGCGCGTCTGTATCGACATGAATAACCGGCGGCATTTTACCATCGTTGGTTATTTGCAAGTTTGGATCAACACCCAGCGTGCCTTCTTGTAATGACCAATAAATCCACATATCGACATCTTCTGATAATTCGCCAGTTACAGGATTTTGAATATTGATGGTTTTAGGTAAGTTCAGCATGTCCCAGATTTTTGGTGTCCACGGTCCGGCGCCAATGACAACATAATCACAGTCAATGTTGCCGCGATCTGTTTCAACGGTTTTAATCGCTCCCGATGCATCTTCAATAAAAGCTTTAACCTCAACGCCGCTCATGATGCGCACACCTTCGGCTTCGGCTTTGTTGGCAAGGCCGTACATGGCTTTTGTATTATTGGCATATCCACCAGGTGCTTCATGAAGCACGGATGTAATATTTTGCGCCTGCCAGTCATCAAATAAATTTTTCATATAGGCACTGCAATCTTTTTCACCCTCAATCAATGTTGAAGAATATCCGATGGCTTTTTGTTGCTCATAAATGGAAACAATATCTTCGTGCATGCTTTCAGAACTAATCTGCATATATCCGACAGGGTGATAACTATATGCCTCAGGGTCACTTTCCCATACCTTAACGCTATGGGCCATAAGTTCGCGCATGGCAGGTTGGAAATAATTGTTTCGCACCACACCGCAGGCAATGCCGGTGGCACCGGCACTAATGCCGGATTTATCAAGAATGATAATATCCTTGCCGTCGCCTTTTCCTGTTCT
The DNA here is from genome assembly GCA_016763335.1 of Emcibacteraceae bacterium. Classification (GTDB taxonomy): domain Bacteria; phylum Pseudomonadota; class Alphaproteobacteria; order Sphingomonadales; family Emcibacteraceae; genus Pseudemcibacter. The sequence goes on from JAESUD010000150.1 coordinate 2,413, forward strand.
TTTTAACTCAAGCGCCAAGTGATAAGCGGTGCTTAAGCCATGAATTCCTGCGCCAACGATTACATAAGGCGAACGGGTGGGAAACGACATAAAATGATCCTTTTAGAATAATAAAATTACACTTAAATCACTAACGGATAGGGGAAGAGGTTGGAACCATTAAAACCAACCATAATGAACATTAATCATCACCAGTAGTTTTGCTTATGGAAGCATTGTTGGATTGACGGGTTTCTTTTTGGGCTTCAAGATACCACCAATTATTTATAGGTACGAGAATAGCGCATGAAGCGATTAAAAGAAATGCTTGCAAGGCGGCGACCGGGTTTTAGTCTTGAACGTGATTTTTATCATGACCAAGCGGTATTAGATATGGAAATAAAAGCCATATTTGAACGGGAATGGGTGTTTGCAGGTAATAGCTCTGAAATCCCGAATGCCGGTGATTATATTACGGCAACGGTAGGGCGAAACAGCATCATTCTGTCAAGAAAGCAAGATGGCAGCATCGGTGCCTATTTAAACAGTTGTCGTCATAGAGGCTCGCTTGTTTGTCTTAAGAAAAAAGGACATGCCAATAAACTGGTCTGCCCTTACCATCAATGGACATATGACCTTGATGGAAAATTACTTCATGCGGGTGAAATGCCGCCTTCATTTGATGCGTCTAATTATTCACTAAAAACAGTGTCATTAGAAAATATGGCGGCATGCTTTATGTCTGCGTCAGTAAAAACCCGCCGGATTTTTCGGAATTCAGAAAACAGGTCGAACCTTATATCGCGCCGCATCAACCATTCCGCTGTAAAGTGGCGTATGAAGAAAACATCATCGAAGAAGCCAACTGGAAATTGGTGGTTGAAAATAACCGTGAATGTTATCACTGTGCCGGTTCGCACCCTGAACTTACTTATTCACTTACCGCCTTTGCCATGCCGGATGATCCACGCGCCGATGGTTTTTTTACCGAACTTATGCCACGCAAAGCCAAAGAATGGGAAAAATTATCACTCCCTCATAAGCCGGTACCGGGCGGCGAAAAATTTCGCTGTATTCGTCTGCCATTTATTAATGATGCCCTATCCATGACCATTGATGGCAGCTTGGCTTGTCGCAGACTTCTTGGTGATTTTGAGGAAAAAGACCTCGGCTCCGCCCGTATGTTTCATGTGCCGGGAAATTGGAACCATTTTGGCTCTGATTATATCCTCCATGCCAACGTCACGCCACTTAGCCCTGACCGTACGTTGCTCACGACAAAATGGTTAGTCCATGAAGATGCGGTTGAAGGATGGGATTATGACGTTGAGCATTTAAGCCGTGTCTGGAAGGCGACAAATGATCAGGACAGCACTTTGGCCGCAAATAATCATCTTGGCACCAAATCCGTTGGTTATGAACCGGGCCCATATGCAGAGTCTGAATTTATGCTGACCGATTTCACCAATTGGTACGCTAGTATGATGGAAAATTATTTGGATGAGGAATTAGAAAATGCTTAAAGGGTGCAGAACGCCAATTCCAAATTTCAAAAAAGCCACTAGTGGCTGTTGGAAATCAGGTTCCTTGCTTGAATGTGTTGCAATTGATGATGAAAATGCGGACGTGAGAAGTTACAGTTTTAAAGATCCAGCGGGTGGCGGCTTTAATCATAAGGCAGGGCAACATATCAGCCTGCTGCTTCCGCTTGAGGGCGGTGATGAATATAGAACATTTACCATCGCTTCCTCGCCGACGATGCCTGATGAAATAAGCCTGACTATTAAAACCAATCGTCCGAACGGTGCCACAGCATGGATGCGGGATAACGTCAAAATTGGTACAAACCTCACAGCCGTTGGTCCAACCGGTCAATTTAATATCGCGGATAATCCTTGTGAGGATTTGTTGCTGATATCAGCGGGCAGCGGCATAACCCCGATGATGTCAATGCTGCGTTGGTTATATAACCGGAGGGATGATATTAAAATTACCTTCGTTCATTACGCTAAAACATCAGATGAATATTTGTTTTCCGAAGAACTATCAAATATCAATGATGATTATTCTGCGCTCAACCTTTATCAAATTTCAACGCATCGTGACGATGGCCCAATAAGTGGTCTACCAACCGCCTCTCAATTAAAATCAATTATTGAAATATCAGATCAAACGGTTTTTTGCTGTGGTCCTGCCGGATTTATGGATGTCATTAAGACAGTAATGCTTGATAGCGGATTGGATGAAGCGCAGTATCATCAGGAAAGCTTTGGCGTTGATAAAGTGGATAATGCCCCACAAGAAATTGACGAAAATGCAGAAACTGTTACCGTTAGGTTTAAAGACAAAATATTTGAGGCTGCAAAGGGGGCTAATCTATTAAACGTGCTTAAGCAAAATAAGTTTGTTATTCCAACCGGATGTAAATCCGGCATGTGCGGAACTTGCCAAATGAAATTGGAAAGTGGTTCAGTTAAGATGAACCAATTGGGCGGCTTAAGCGATGGTCAAATAGGGGATGGGTATATTTTAGCCTGCTGTTCAACACTTGAAAATAATTTAACGATAAGCTGAAAGTAATTTAAGCAATGGATC
>JAESUD010000012.1 GCA_016763335.1 Emcibacteraceae bacterium
AAAATCAATTTTCTTTACCGAAGACATAACGGCTAAAATTCCGGTTCCCCCATGGCTTCGCCCCCCCGCTAGGTGGACTTGGTCTTGGCCTTATTGCAATATTATGTCCGTATATACTCGGGGCCGGATACGGCACCACCGACGCCGCGTTAAATAATCTGATATCGTTTAATTTGCTGTGTATTTTAATTGTTGCTAAGATCGCCGCGACATCTATCAGCCTCGCTTTTCGTTATGGTTCGGGAATATTTAGTCCGTCTATCCTGCTCGGCGCCGTGGTTGGTAGTGCTTTTGGGTATATCGTCGCACTGGTTTCGCCAGACCTCGCCAGCAGTAGCGGCCTATATGCAATTGTCGGCATGGGGGCTGTTTCATCAGCAATCTTGGGCGCACCAATTTCAACAATATTAATTATTTTTGAATTGACCGGTGATTATCAAATTACCATGGCCTTAATGGTGGCCGTCGTAATGGCAAATTTAATCACGCAGCACTTTTTAAAAAGCACATCATTTTTTCATCTTCAGCTTAAAAGGGCAGGCAAAGATATCGAAGGAAGTCGTGCAAAAAATCTAAGTCGCCAAATATTGGTGAAAAAAATTATGAAACAGGATTTTGCCACAGTTGGTGAGGATACCGATATTGAGCGGATTAAAGAACTGATCATAAATTTAAATTATAACAATCTTTTTGTCCTTGATGACAACTTCCTGATTAAAGGAATAATCACTTTAAACGAACTAAGAGAGAGTTATCAAGGTGACATTGAAATTTCAGAATTAAATGCAAATTTAATATATCGCCGGCAATCGTTCCATTTATCACCGACAGATACATTAGAGCAGGCGATTTATCTATTTAAACAAACAGGCGAAGAAAGAATTGCCGTTTTATCCAACGACGATCAAGCCGAAATTATCGGCGTATTATCTCATCAAAATCTGCTTAGAACATATAATAAAATCCTGATCGAAGCCGAAGAGAATTAAAATTATTTTTTACACCTAAATACCGCTTTTTTTTATCACACAATAGGCTATATATGATCCATGTCTGACCCATTTGATCTTGATAGTTTACCGCAAGCGCCTTCATCACAAGAAGACGCCCCGCCGACAATACCACCTTTTTACCTTGAGGGGTTAAACGCTCCACAGCTTGAAGCCACCTTGCAAATTGATGGACCAGTTCTTGTTCTTGCAGGGGCAGGAACCGGAAAAACTCGGGTGTTAACCACCAGACTCGCTCATATTCTGGCCACAGGCAAGGCCTTTCCTAATCAAATCCTCTCGGTTACCTTTACCAATAAAGCAGCCTTGGAAATGAAAGATCGAGTTGGCGCAATCGTCGGAAGTGCGGTTGAAAATATGTTCTGGCTCGGCACATTCCATTCCATTTGTGTTAAAATATTAAGACGCCATGCTGATCTAGTCGGCCTTGGGTCCAATTTCACCATCCTTGATCAGGACGATCAGCTCAGGCTCGTAAAACAGCTTGTTCGTGCAGTCGACATTGACGAAAAACGCTTCCCACCGCGTATGATGGCAGGCCTTATCGACAGCTGGAAAAATAAAGGCCTTCTTCCTCATCAGGTTCCCGCGAGCGACGCCCATTTATATGCTGATGGTAAAGCCATTAAAATCTATACCGATTATCAGACGCGAATGAAAACGCTCAATGCCGCTGATTTCGGTGATTTAATCCTTCTTTGTGTAAATATTTTTCAAAACCATCCTCACATCTTAAGTGAATACCAACGCCGCTTTAAATATATTCTCATCGACGAATATCAAGATACCAATATATCGCAATATTTATGGCTCAGGCTGCTAGCAATGAAGCATAAAAACATATGCTGTGTTGGCGACGATGATCAGTCTATTTATGGTTGGCGCGGGGCAGAAGTTGGTAACATTCTAAAATTTGAAAAAGATTTCGAGGGTGCGAAAACCATTCGCCTTGAACAAAACTACCGCTCGACTACGCATATCCTTGGCGCCGCAAGCGGCCTGATTGATAGCAATAAGAACCGTCTTGGCAAGACGTTATGGACCGCCAAAGAAGGTGGTGAAAAAGTCAGCGTAAACGCCGTATGGGACGGGCGCGCTGAAGCAAGGGCTATCGGTGAAATGATTGAAGACCTGCAACGTAAAAAACAAAATTTAAGTGATATGGCTATTTTGGTTCGTGCCGGATTTCAAACCCGCGAGTTTGAGGAAACATTCCTGACCCTCGGTATCTCTCACCGTATTATCGGCGGCGTCCGTTTTTATGAACGTGCTGAAATCCGCGATGCTATGGCTTATCTTAGGGTCATTCAAAACCCCGGTGATGGATTGGCATTTGAAAGAATAATTAACGTTCCTAAAAGAGGTATCGGCGATACATCGGTGGCAAAGCTTCACCGCATTGCCAATGCAGGGCAAATTTCGCTGCTCCAAGCCGCACGGGAAATTATCGAAACAGAAGAAATCAGCAAAAAAGCAAGAGGGTCGTTGTCTCGACTTATCGAAAATTTTGATCGTTGGAGAGAGATTTCAAAAGATGTCAGCCACCTTGACCTCGTCGACACGATACTCGAAGAAAGTGGTTATTATGACAAATGGCGCAATGATAAATCGCCGGATGCTCCGGGTAAACTCGAAAATTTATCTGAGCTAGTCAGGGGAATGGAAGCCTTTGAAAGTCTTGAAGAATTTCTTGAACATATTTCCCTAGTGATGGAGAACACCGCACAAAGTCAATATGACAGCGTAAGCATTATGACCTTGCATGGCTCAAAAGGTCTTGAGTTTGACACAGTCTTTCTTCCCGGTTGGGAAGAGGAATTGTTTCCGAGCAAGAAATCACTGGAAGAACACGGTGAAACCGGACTAGAGGAAGAACGGCGCCTTGCTTATGTCGGTATCACACGCGCTAAAAAAAGCGCCCATATATTTTACGCTGCGACCCGTTATATGTTTGGCAACTATTTGAGCCCGATACCCTCACGTTTCATTGAAGAACTACCCGAAGAACATATAGAAAAACGTGGTCAACAAGGCTTAAGCAGCATCGATCAGGCAAGCTATAATCCATCACCAAATCTCGGATTTAATTTTGGTGAAGGCAGGGAAAATTATCAACTTGACCGAAGCAAAGCAAAAAAACGTCCGGCAAGTGCAAGACGTTCTTCAGCAAAAGTAACTACCTCTGATTTTTCGGTCGGCGACCGAGTATTTCATGATAAATTCGGATATGGTGAAGTGACATCTATCGATGGCAACAAACTTATGATTGATTTTGAAATGAGCTCTTCAAGAAAAGTCATGGACAGTTTTATAAAGCCTGCCTGATGCTTTCCGAATTATAGATTTAACGAATTCTGATTTTGCTTTCACGTTTGGTCAGGTCTAACACTTTTTTAGGTTTTCCAAATACGTCAGCCTTTCCGGAGCCATTACTTTCATATGTTAACAACTCTGTTGCATGAACACGGCTATTGCCGGAACCAGAAATTTCAATGGACACTTCTTTGCAAATCAAATCTTTTGCATCAATATCACCAGAACCATCAACTTCGATTTCCATACGGTCACAGGTACCATCATTAAATTCTACATTGCCAGAGCCGTTAATTTCCACAATAATTTCTCTTGC
>JAESUD010000013.1 GCA_016763335.1 Emcibacteraceae bacterium
CTTCCTTCAAAGTCATCAATGCATCTTTCCACCCTTGTGGGATGGGGCTTTCGACCGTAAGAAGGGGACGGGTTCCATATTGAAACGCAACTAGTCCGACTTCCGGATTATCTAGGAAATGGTCCCAATCGCGAAGATACCAAACACCACCTGCCATCAAAATAGGAACATGTTCAAGTCCGAACTTATTCATCATAGTTCGCAGCGCAACAACCCGTGGGTACGGATCTTGCGGCACTAGTGGATCTTCAGCATTTGATAGGCCATTATGACCACCAGCAAGCCACGGGTCTTCATAAACAACGCCGCCTAGCCATTCGCCATAATTTTTATAAGCCCGCTTCCATAGAATGCCAAAAGCACGGGCTGATGAAATAATCGGGTGAAAATAAACTTTATGATTTGCGGCAATTTCACTTAACTTATAAGGCATCCCTGCCCCGCAAGTAATACCGTGCACTAGACCTTTGGCTCCATTAAGAATACCTTCAAGTACGGGTTCGGCACCGCCCATTTCCCATAAAACATTTATGTGAATTCGGCCATTACCACCGGCAATATCATGTGCATCTTTAACTTGGCGAATGCCGCCGTCAATACCATACTGAATAAGCTCAGCGTGCCTATCGGTGCGGGTTTTACCGTGATAAATTTGCGGGATAATATCGCCATTTTCATCAAAATCATCAGCATTAACACAAGAAACGGTTCCCACACCACCCGCTGCGGCCCACGCCCCCGCACTCGCGCCATTGGTTGCAGATATGCCTTTTCCACCCTCAACAAGAGGGAGGACTTCCGCCCCCGATATATTTAGTGAGTTTAATGCTTTCATGTTTTCCCTTCGCCGCAAAAAATTTGCGAACCCGGATGAACAGCTTTGTGCTCATCCGGTTACCCTATACTGATTAAACGGTACTTACTCGTCGTCGCCGTCGTTTTGATCATCGTCCTTAAGCAAAGCCTTAATGCTCAACCGTACTTTCCCACGGTCATCAATGCCAAGCACTTTTACTTTAACCATTTCTCCCTCTTTGACAACATCAGTAACTTGTTTTACGCGTTCATTGGCAAGTTCGCTAATATGAACAAGTCCGTCTTTGCTGCCAAGGAAGTTCACAAACGCGCCAAAATCTACGGTTTTAACGACTTTACCTTCATATGTTTTACCAATTTCAGGCTCAGCAACAATTCCATTGATCCAGTCAAGCGCCGCTTTAATAGCTTTAGCGTCAGGTGATGAAACTTTAACAATACCTTCATCGTCAATATCAACTTTAGCACCGGTTACTTCACAAATTTCACGAATTACTTTACCACCGGTACCAATAATTTCACGAATTTTTTCTTTCTTGACCTGAATAGTTTCAATGCGCGGTGCATACTCGTTCATTTCTTCACGAGCCGTTTCAAGCGCTTTATTCATTGCAGTCAGAATAGTCGCACGGCCTGCTTTGGCTTGTTCAAGTGCGGCTTCCATAATATCTTTGGTAATTCCCGTAATTTTAATGTCCATTTGCAGTGAAGTAATACCTTCAGAAGTACCCGCCACTTTAAAGTCCATATCGCCCAAGTGATATTCATCACCAAGGATATCGGAAAGAACGGCATAATCATCGCCTTCTTTAATAAGACCCATAGCAATACCGGAAACCGGACGCGTAATCGGAACACCCGCATCCATCAAAGAAAGTGATGCACCACAAACTGTGGCCATTGAAGATGATCCGTTTGATTCTGTGATTTCAGACACGATTCTAATTGTATATGGAAAATCATCTTTGTTAGGAAGAACCGCTTTAACCGCACGCCATGCCAGTTTACCGTGGCCAACTTCGCGGCGACTAGTAAAACCAGAACGTCCAACTTCACCGACTGAATATGGTGGGAAGTTATAATGAAGCATGAAGCTTTCTTTATAAGTACCGGTTAAGGCATCAATAAATTGTTCATCATCACCTGTACCAAGCGTTGTTACACAAATTGATTGTGTTTCACCGCGGGTAAAGAGTGCAGAACCATGTGTACGTGGTAGAATATTAACTTCACCAACAACCGCACGAACCGTATCAAGCGCACGACCATCAATACGTTTACCTGTTTTGATAATATCGCCGCGCACGATTTCTTTTTCAAGATCTTTAAGAATACTTCCAACAAGCATGCCTTTAGCATCATCGCCTACTTCTACGAACTTCTCTTTAACGGCATCTTTAACAACTGAGATTTTACCAACGCGTGTTTGCTTGTCTGTTTCGCCGTAAGCACCGCGAAGTCCATCTTCTGCCATTTTCTTGATGTCAGCGATCAATGCGCTGTGATCTTCTTCTTCAGGAAGCACAATTGGGTCTTTCGCGGCAAGTTCCGCAAGTTCAATAATTGCGTCAATAACCACTTGCATTTCTGCATGACCAAACATCACCGCGCCAAGCATAATTTCCTCGGAAAGCTCAGAAGCTTGTGACTCGACCATAAGAACCGCATCGCGCGTTCCCGCAACAACAAGATCAAGATCAGAGTTTTCTAATTCTTCGTCTGTCGGGTTAAGTACATATTCGCCTTCAATATATCCAACACGGGCACCGGCAATCGGTCCCATGAACGGAAGGCCGGAAAGGGTAAGAGCAGCACTAGTACCAATAATCGCTGGGATATCGGCTTGGTTTTCAAGGTCGTGGCTCATTACTGTACATGAAACCTGGGTTTCATTTTTAAAACTTGATACAAAAAGCGGGCGGATCGGACGGTCAATAAGACGACAGATTAAAATTTCTGATTCACTAGGACGTGCTTCACGCTTAAAAAAACCGCCTGGTATTTTACCGGCGGCATAAGCTTTTTCTTGATAGTTTACTGTGAGTGGGAAGAAATCAATTCCGGTTTTTGCTTTTTTAGCGGCTGTAACTGCCGTAAAAACTGATGTTTCTCCGTAAGTAACCATAACGGCTCCAGCCGCTTGGCGGGCAATGCGCCCTGTTTCGATTACCAATGGACGTCCGCCCCAGGTAATTTCTTTTTTATGCATATTAAACATATATATATTTCCAACTAATTTGCGGCTTATTTTTCGATATATGGGTCAAGGCCCATCCTTAAACCCACACATCAAAAAGCCTTGTACGAAACCCCTATGGTTCCGCATTCATTTTTCTTATTTGCGTAGACCTAAGCTTTTAATCAAAGTCTTATAACGGGCTGCGTCTTTTGAATTTAGATAACTAAGTAATTTGCGTCTTTTATTTACGAGCATAAGCAGCCCGCGACGTGAATGGTTATCTTTTTTGTGTGTTTTAAAATGTTCTGTGAGGTGTACTATTCTGTGTGTAAGAATGGCAACTTGAACTTCTGGGGAACCTGTATCACCATCATTAATGGCGTACTTTTTAATCAGTTCCTGCTTTTTTTCTGCAGTAATCGACATCGTAAACTCCTTAAATAAATTATAAATTAAAAACCCTTACCGGCTTTAAATGATCCTCATCCAACATACATAAGGCGATTAAAATATCACCATGCATGGCTTTATAAGTCACACCAGTAAGGCTTGAAGGAGGCAAACATTCTCTAGAGATAAAACCTCCATTTTTGAGAAAGTCTGCTTGCTCTTTCGTTACGGCCAATGCCAAGATGTCGTCCAGCACGGTCACAACGTTAAGAATAGTCTCTTCAAGCGGCGCACTATGTACTAATTCTTCCAATTTTTCCAGTGAAATCGTACTCGCAATATCAAATGATCCGACTTTCGTCCGCCTTAACATAGAAATATAGCCAAAAGTCCCTAAACTCAAGGCCAAATCACGCCCAATTGAACGCACATATGTCCCCTTTGAGCAATCCATTTCAAAAGAAGCTTGGTCATGGCTCGAGTCTAATAATTTAAGGGAAAAAATTTCAACTTCGCGTTCTTTAATCTCAAATTCTTCCCCTGCCCTTGCCAGATCATACGCTCTTTTTCCATCAATTTTAATGGCACTAAAAGCCGGTGGTTTTTGCTTAATTTTACCAGTAAAAAGAGGGAGCTGTGTCAAAATTTCCTTGCCTGTCGGTCTGATATGACTTTTATGGGTTATTTCACCCTCTGCATCATCCGTGCTACGCGCCTCGCCCCACGTCACTGTAAATTTATATGTTTTTCGAGCATCCACTAGATAAGGTATGGTTTTTGTTGCCTCACCAAACGCGATGGGAAGCACACCCGTTGCCAGTGGGTCTAATGTGCCGGCATGGCCCGCTTTTTGCGCCTTGGTCAAATAACGGCACCTGCCGACCACCTTGGTCGAGCCCATACCATATGGCTTGTCGATGACAAGCCATCCGTCAATTTTATTGCCTTTACGTTTTCTGGCCATAAACTTTATTCATTGTCATCTTTATCAAGATCCTGTGCCACATGGGCGCTATTTAACAGGGCCTCGATGTGATCTACTTCGCCAAAACTGTGATCCGATGTGAATTTTAATTGTGGCAGATATTTCATCGTAACCATTCTGGAAAGTTGCCCGCGAATAAATTTGCTATTGCGGTTCAACCCTTCAACAACCTCTAGCCCATTCTTACCGCCGAGCGGCATAACAAATATTGTGGCATTCCTTAAGTCCGGACTACACCGGACTTCCGTAACCGTTATAGAAACGTTCTCGAGCGCGGGGTCACGAATTTCACCGCGCGAAAAAATATCGGATAACGCATGGCGAATATTTTCACCCACCCGAAGTATCCTGTTACTGGGCCCACTATCATTATCAAATCTTGAGTTTGACATATTCTAATCCTTAAAAACAAAAACGGCTTCCCTTTAATCTCGGGAAGCCGAATATAAACCACTCAAAAATTTAAAGGTTACGTTCGATTTCCTCTACTTCATAACACTCGATTACGTCGCCTTTTTTCATATCATTGTAGCTGGCGAAGTTCATTCCGCACTCAACGCCGCTCTCTACTGCTTTAACCGCGTCTTTGAAACGACGAAGTGAACCAAGGTCCCCTTCATAAACTACGGTATCATCACGAAGCAACCTTGCTTTAGCGCCTTGCTTAACGACACCGCTGGTGACAAGACAACCAGCTGCCTTACCTTTACCGGCATTAAAGATATCAAGAATTTCGGCTGTGCCGATTATTGTTTCTTTAATTTCAGGGGCGAGAAGTCCGGACATCACTGATTTAGTATCATCAATCAAATCGTAAATGATCGAATAATAACGAATTTCAACACCTTCTTGTTTTGCTAGGTCCGCTGCATTGCGGCTCGCCCGTACATTAAACCCAATAACAGGTGATCCCGTAGCCACCGCAAGGCTGATATCCGATTCGTTTATACCACCAACAGCGCTATGAACAATTTTACATTTAACTTCATCCGTGTTGAGCTGCTCAAGAGATGAAACAATTGCCCCCACTGAACCCTGTACATCGGCTTTTAGCAAAATTGGAACCGTAGAAATTTGAGCTTCTTTAAGCTTGTCAAACATGTTTTCAAGACTAGTCGCTGGTTTTTTATTTTTCTCTTCTTTAATCTCACGAAGCCTGAAATCAACGACGCTCCGTGCTTTTGCTTCATCGTCGACAACAACAAAATCATCGCCCGCACCCGGCGCTACATCAAGGCCGAGTATTTCAACTGGCATTGATGGCCCTGCTTCTTTTAACTGTGATCCACGGTCATCAACCAATGCTCTCACTCGGCCCCAGGCCGTTCCAGCAACAACAACATCACCAATTTTCAAAGTACCGCGCTGAACAATTACCGTTGCAACTGCACCACGCCCTTTATCAAGCTTCGCTTCCACTACAGCACCATTTGCGGTACGGTTCGGGTTAGCTTTAAGATCATTAAGTTCTGCCTGAAGCAAAATTGCCTCTTCAAGTTTATCAAGACCTGTACCTTCTTTAGCAGAAACTTCAATATCAAGAATTTCGCCGCCCATACTTTCAACAAACACTTCATGTTGCAGCAAATCTTGTCGCACTTTCATTGGGTTTGCGCCCGGCGCATCCATTTTATTAATGGCGACAATAATCGAAACTTCTGCTGATTTTGCATGACTTATAGCTTCAATAGTCTGCGGCATAATGCCGTCATCCGCGGCAACAACCAACACAACAATATCTGTTATTCGTGCGCCGCGTGCCCGCATAGCGGTAAAGGCGGCATGACCCGGGGTGTCGAGGAAAGTGATTTTATCCCCGCTCGCTATCTTAACTTGATATGCGCCAATATGTTGAGTAATTCCACCCGCTTCAGACGCCGTAACGCTTGATTTACGAATGGCATCAAGAATGGATGTTTTACCGTGATCAACATGCCCCATCACCGTCACCACAGGGGCACGTGAAATAAGCTCGGCATCCGTATCATCAGATCCGGATAGATCTTGTTCAACATCTGAAGCACTGATGCGTCTTAACGTATGGCCAAATTCTTCAACAATTAGTTCTGCAACATCATGATCTACTTCATCACTTGCTCCGGACATTACACCCATTTTCATTAGGGCGCGAACCACATCATTGGTTTTTTCAGTCATTCTGTTTGCAAGCTCTGCAACAGTAATGCTATCGGGAACAATCACCTCGCGGTAAACTTTCATGGCCGGCTCAACGAGCCCGCTTTGTCTTTTTTCCTTAGCACGCTTACGTTTTAACGACGCAAGACTTCTTTGACGATCTCTATTACCAGATAATGCCTGCGTAACGGTCAATCTACCACTACGACGCCTCGCATCATCATTGCGGCTCTTTTTAACTTCTGGACGCTTCGGCGCAGTTTCTTTTGCGGCCGGTTTTGGTGGTTCTTTAGCTTTTACGGGTTGCCCTGAAGCTAACTTTGCAGCGGCAGCTTCCGCATCTGCTATTTTCGTAGCAGCGTCTTCATGCTTTTTCTTCAGTGCTAGATCTACAAGTCTTTTCTCTTCATCCAACTCAGCTTTCGGCTCCACACTTTTCTTCGGCTTTGCTTTCTCTTCATCAGCTTCCTTGGCGAGCCTTTCCGCATTTGCTGCATCTTCTACAGCCTTACGTTTTGCATCATCCGCAGCGCGCTTTGCTTTTTCTTCGTTGTCTTTTTGCGCTCTTTCAAGAACCTTCGCACGATTTTCACGTTCGCTATCAGAAAGCCCACCCAGTTGCCTTTTTACCACTGGGGCTTTCGGTGCCGCTGCTTTCTCGCCAAAATCAAATGGTGTATTAATAACTGATTTTGGTTTTGCTGTAACGGCTTCGCCCACAGGTTTTTGACCCGGCATAATAAGCTTTTTCTTGCGCTGCACTACAACACCCGCACCGCCGCCCACACCTGGTGCGCCGGCAGGTTTTGCCTGAAGCGTTTTACGCCCAGACATAGATAAAGGTGTTTTCTTGTTTTTATCGTCACTCATTCTTTTATCGCCTTAAAAACCAATTTATCCTTTTAACATAAAAAAGGAGAAATGGCTTCATTTTATAACCGTTTTTCTGCAGTGCTTATAACGGGATAACTCCTGTAATAAGCTTGTCCTTATGCCGCCCGGCAACAATGCCAAATTTACAGCATTCTCAAGCCCGATGGCCCGACTTAAATCACCGCGGGTAAACATATCTATTACCTTAAGATTATCAAGTCCTTGACACATTTTACTGCGTCCATTTTCCGCGCCGTCACACGCAATAAGCAAAACATTTGTCTTACCACTTTTCAGGGCCGCTCTTACTTTTTCGAACCCTGACAATATATTTCCTGCACGATTAGCGAGGCTCAGATAATCCAAACAACGCTTATATAGCAAGCTTTCAATTTGATCCACAAGGTCATCTCTAACCTTTATGGTGATCTTTCCTTTTACCACTTCTTCATCAAGCTCGTCCAAATCATTTTTTTTAGAACTGGCAATAACCTGATGACCAAACCGTAAAAACACCTTTTTCTTAACCGCTTCTTCTAAAACATTCCTTTTAGCGAGAATCCAACACCCTCTCCCAGGAAGCTTTGCCGCCACATCCGGTGTGATCTGACCATCAGGGGCACATACAAACCGAATTAACTCAGACGCAGAATAAACTTCTTTTGTGACCAGACATTTTCGCATTCTTAGCTTTTTGGCCACGGCATTTCATTCCTATTCCGCGGTTTCAGGAGCGGCATCTTCCGCCGCCTCTTCCGATACCGCCTCTTCTACTTCTTCGTCCTCGAACCAATGAGCTCGCGCTGCCATGATAATCTCATTAGCGACATCAATATCCATGCCATACTCACGCAACAAACCATCTTCTGAACTCGTCAACTCATCAGCCGCCAAATCACCAAGATCATCAAGGGTTTTAATGCCTGCTTCACCAAGTGTTACAAGCATCGGAGCCGTTAACCCCTCAATGGCAACAAGATCATCTGCAACACCAAGTTTTTTGCGTTTGCCTTCAGCTTCTTTTGCAATAACCGCCAAGGCGTCTCTAGCCCGCGATTGCAATTCTTCAACCAAAGAGATATCAAAGCCTTCAATTGCCGAAAATTCCTCAGACGCCACATAAGCAACCTCTTCCAAATTACGGAAACCTTCACCAACAAGCAGAAGCGCTAGCGTTTCATCAACATCCAAGCTACCCATAAAGAGCTCACTACGCACTTTAGATTCTGCCTGACGACGTTCGGATTCGTCCGCCTCAGTCATAATATCAACTTGCCACTCTGTTAACTGAGAAGCGAGGCGTACATTTTGACCGCGACGCCCAATCGCAAGGCTCAACTGATCTTCACCAACAACCACGTCCATACGGCCAGCATCCTCATCAATCACTACCTTCGTAACACTTGCCGGCGCAAGAGCACGGATAATGTATGTCGCAGGATCAGATGACCACTGAATAATATCAATTTTTTCGCCTTGAAGTTCTTCAACAACCGCCTGCACGCGGCTACCGCGCATACCAACACAGGCACCAACAGGGTCAATACTCGCATCATTGCTGGTTACAGCAATTTTAGCACGACTACCCGGGTCGCGACTTACGCCAACAATACCGATAACACCGTCATAAATTTCCGGAACTTCACCAGCAAAAAGCTTTGCCATAAAGTCCGGATGGCTACGAGATAAGAAGATTTGCGGCCCGCGCTGTTCTTCACGAACATCAAGAATTATCGCTCGAACGCGTTCACCATTTCGAACATGCTCTCTCGGGATAAGCTGATCACGGCGGATAATAGCCTCTGCAGAACCCAGATCAACAATAACGTTGCCATATTCAACGCGCTTGACAATGCCGTTAATAAGATCACCAACTTTATCTTTATATTCTTCATATTGACGGGCACGCTCTGCTTCACGTACTTTTTGCACGATAACCTGCTTTGCCGTTTGCGCTGCAACCCGGCCAAAATCAATCGCCGGTAGCTCATCAGCAAGAATATCACCAACTACGGCATTCTCTTTATATTCACCAGCATCTTCAACGGTAATTTCCGTTGAATGATTTTCAACATTTTCGACAACTTCAAGAACACGGTATAATTTAATATCGCCAGTTTTTCGGTCAATATGGGCTTTTATTTCATTTTCCATACCGTAGCGCGAACGCGCGGCTTTCTGAATGGCTTCTTCCATTGCACCAATCACGATATCTTTATCAATGCCTTTTTCCCGCGCAACTGCATCGGAAATTTGTAAAAGCTCTAATCTATTTGCGCTTACTGCTGTCATACTCTCATGCTCCAGTATCTTAAATCTTGTTGGTTAATCTACGTTATGACGACTTTGCGGTTGCAAGGGCCATCAATTCATCCGTCATTACCAATTTTGCCTTTTGAATATCGGCAAAGCTAAATTTATGCTGCTCGCCATCTACACTCATTAATATTAATTCGTCTTCTATCCCCAGTAATTTACCGCGGTAGCGTTTTCTATTATCCACAGTCTTGTTCATTTCAACCTTTACCTCATAGCCCGCGTAATTTTTGAAATCTTTCAAACGGGTAAGCGGCCGGTCAAGACCAGGTGAACTCACTTCAAGTACATACTCACTATCTATCGGGTCTTCTACGTCCATAATCACCGAAACTTCCCGGCTGATTTTAGCGCATCCCTCTACTGTCATCGTACCGTCTTCTGCTTCTGCCATGATTTGCAGCGTTGATGAGCCGCCTTCTGGCGAGTTAAATAACTGTACGCGCACAAGCTCATATCCCAACTGTTCAATAGTTGGTTCGATAAGCTCAGCAATTTTATCCATTAGGACAGACGACATTATTTTTCCAAAATATGTTAGGTACAAACAAAAGAGCAGGCCAGTGAAACACTTGCCCGCACCAATAAATAACAATTTCAAGTGATTCGGTTGATTATATATATAGAGTAATCCCAAGGAACTTCAAGTCTTTATTTTGGCCCGATTTCGGCCTTTATCTTGGCACTCTATTAAATGTCATATAAGTACTTTTGCGCCCGACTGCCAATGCTTTTCGCTCGTAACGAGTTGACGGCCAGTCATCTGGTCTTTTATGCCAATTATCCGGATGATCCGATTGCCAATTAAAATCCGGACTTTCCAATAACCGCGCGAGAATCCAGCGACAATAATCATGGTGATCCGTACCAATTCGCAGTTCTGCATTATCTTTAAGTAATCGCGATAAGACGGTCAAATTGCCGGGGCTGACAATGCGGCGCTTATGATGCCGTCTCTTCGGCCAGGGGTCTGGAAATAAAATAAAGGCCCGTGATATTAAGCTGGAAGGTATTTGATCCATCAACAATCTGGCATCGTTCATAAAAAATCTAATATTAGTGACTTTTTCTGCGACCATGTGATCAACAAGGCCCGATACACCATTCACAAACGGCTCACAGCCAATAAAACCAATTTCAGGATGAGCTTTGGCTTGTGCCACAAGGTGTTCACCTTTACCAAAACCGATCTCAAGCCAATATTCTTTTGGCTCATGATCAAATAATTTTGATAAATCTAAATTTTCATCATCCGCAAGCGATATAGAATATTTAGGGAAATATTCATTAAATCTCGCGGCGCTTGTTTTTTTGAGTGGCTTGCTTAGACGCCGTCCGTAAACACGACTACCCTGAATGTTCTCTAAATTCTTCATCTGGTCAATTTCATTTAATCAATACTGATTGATACCTATTAGAATTCGGCCTTCAATGCATCAACTAAATCAAGTTTTTCCCATGAAAATCCACCGTCCGCCTCTGGCTCTCTACCAAAATGACCGTAAGCAGCCGTTCTTTCATAGATCGGTTTATTAAGGCCAAGATGTTCACGAATGCCTCTTGGGCTTAAATTCATAACTTCTGAGAGAACTTTTTCAAGCTTTGCAGGGTCAACATTCCCTGTCTGATGAAAATCAACATAAAGCGATAGTGGTTTTGATACGCCGATCGCATATGCAAGCTGAATTGTGCATCTATCGGCAAGTCCCGCCGCAACAACATTTTTTGCAAGATAACGAGTGGCATACGCCGCAGAACGATCCACTTTTGTCGGATCTTTTCCAGAAAATGCGCCGCCACCATGCTGTGCAGCACCACCATATGTATCAACAATGATTTTACGTCCGGTAAGTCCCGCATCACCATCCGGCCCGCCAATGATAAATTGGCCTGTCGGGTTTATATAAAGCTCTTCTTCAGATGGCATCCAGCCCTCCGGCAATATTTTCTCAATATGCGGCAATACGATCTCACGTACTCGCCCCTGACTTATATCACCGCTATGCTGGGTAGATACGACAATAGATGTCGCCCTTACTGGCTTACCATTTTCATATGCCAGTGTGACCTGACTTTTTGAATCAGGTCCAAGCTCTTTAACGGTGCTACTATGGCGCTCGTTGGCCATGGATTTAAGAATTTTATGTGAAAAATCTAATGTAGCAGGCATTAAGGATTCGGTCTCATTAGTCGCATAACCAAACATTATGCCCTGGTCACCAGCGCCTTCATCTTTATTACCGGATGCATCAACACCCATGGCAATATCCGTTGACTGTTCATGCACATAAACTTCCACAACCATATTTTTCCAATGAAAGCCGTCCTGTTCATAACCGATATCGCGAACGGCATTTCTGGCCGCTTCAATCATTACATCCTTTGTAATGCTTTTCGGACCGCGTACTTCACCCGCTAAAACAACCCTATTGGTTGTTGTCAATGTTTCAACGGCAACACGCGATTCTGGTGCAGCGGCAAGATATTTACCAACTATCGCATCCGAAATACGGTCAGATACTTTATCAGGATGACCTTCCGATACCGATTCACTTGTAAATAAATAATTGTCTCTGCTCATTTTTCCGCTCCTGCATGTAATTGCAATGGATGTATTCTCAGCATAATATATAAAGAAATCTTTATATAACATTAATTTACTGTCATATCCTGCAAAAAAAGTAAAATCAACCTTTATTTATTACTTGAAACTTTCATGAAATGCATAATTTCTGATTGAGCATCCTTTAAATTCTCTTCCTCGGATATGCCAGATTTCTTGCGTGGAGTTAAATCATGATTACCGTCAGGGAGCCAAAAAACTCTTATTTTTTTGGAAAGATGATAATGAACGACGATTTCTTTGGTGCCCATTGGGTCGCGTTCACCTTGCAAAATAAGCGTTGGCGTTTTAAGAGTTAACAGATGATCTATACGCGGCTTATCCTGTTTTCCGGTGGCATAAAACGGATAGCCTAACAAAACAAGACCGTCTACATCACACTCGTCAGCAATCATAGAGGCCATCCGGCCACCCATGGA
>JAESUD010000014.1 GCA_016763335.1 Emcibacteraceae bacterium
AAGGGCAGTGAAACGAAATTACAAATAAATTCGCAAAACTGTGTCCACTGCAAAACCTGCGATATTAAAGACCCGTCGCAAAATATAATCTGGGTAACCCCCGAAGGCGGCGGCGGGCCAAACTATCCGAATATGTAATAATTTATTAGCAAATGGCCTGTATATAAAAACAATGAAAAACATTTTAAAATCAACGACTATTGCCTTATTAATGCTTATGCCGATTTCTGGCTTTGCGCAGACTTTATCTGCTGATGCGCCTAATGAGCCATTTGGTGAATATCTTTCAGGGCGGCATGCGTTTTATAATAAACAATATGGTATTGCCGCTGATAACTACCTTAAAGCACTCGCTCTTGATTCAGAAAATATACCTCTCAATGAAACAGCTCTCACCGTTTTAATCATTGATGGGAAAATTGATGAGGCGATTACAATTGCTCGTAGATTAAAAGCAATGGATGAAGAGAGCGATTTTTCGAAACTTGTATTGTTTTTTAACGAAATAAAAACAAACAATTTCCCGCAGGCGTTGCTTGATACAGAAGGTTTTAGCAATAATGGTATTTTAAACCTGATTAAGCCATTTTTTAAGGCATGGATTTATGCTGGTCAGGGAGAAAAAGAAGCCGTTGAACAATTAATCTTTGGTTTCACTAAAGGAACAAGCTTTAATTTCTTTAATTATTATCAAAGCGGCCTTTTATATGAATTTATGGATGATATTGATCAGGCTGAACTTTATTATTCAAAGTCCCTTGCGGAGCGTGGCATGCTTAACTTACGTGCGGTTGAGGCATATGCGCGTATTTTATATAAGCAAGATAACAGTGATCGCGCTGTCGAGCTTTTAAATAATTATATTAAAGAAAGTCCGACAAATGAAAAATTACAAGCCACGCTGAAGGCAATTTTAAATAAAGAAAATATTGGTTTGTTTGTGACGAGCGTTAATGACGGTTATGCCGAAATGTTTTATACGGTTGCTACTATATTAATGCAGGATAATGTTAAGCGTGTCGCAACTAATTATTTGCAATATGCATTATATTTCAAAGAAGATTTTCCGCTCGCTCATTTTCTTCAGGCACAAATTTTTGAGGATGATAAATATTTTGAAGGTGCAGAAAGTCATCTTAATAAAATAAGTAATGAAAGCCCGCTTTATTTTCAGTCAAAATTGCAAAGAGCGTGGTTATTCAACGAGATGGAGCAATCGGATAAGGCATTAGAGGCTTTTAAAATACTGGATAAAGAATATCCCGATAACCGCGAAGTGTTAAATTCAATCGCCGAATTGTACCGTACTCATGAACGTTATTCGGAAGCCATTCCCGCATATGATAAAGTCGTTGATACCATTGAGCAGGAGACCGAGCGCGACTGGGTGCTTTTTTATACCAGAGGCATCGTTTTTGATCAGGAAAAACGCTGGAAAGAAGCTGAACGTGATTTTAAAAAAGCATTGCAACTGAGGCCAGAACAACCAATGGTTCTGAATTATCTTGCTTATTCCTGGGTTGATCAGGGTAAAAATTATATTGAAGCAAAAAAAAATGCTTGAACGTGCAGTCGAACTGCGTCCTAACGATGGTTATATAGCAGACAGCTTGGGCTGGGCGCTTTATAAAATGGGCGACCAGGATGAGGCGGTTGTTGTTTTGGAACGCGCGGCGCAGCTTCAAACGCAGGACTGGGCGATAAATGACCATCTTGGTGATGCATATTGGAGCATTGGAAGACGCAATGAAGCGCGTTTTCAGTGGCGCCACGCGTTATCATTAAATCCTGACGATGATAAAATTGACGGCATTAATGATAAAATAAAAACCGGCATTAAAAAGTAATATTAAAAAAGGCTTACCGTGCTTGCAGCTGCGAAAATTAATCTTGATTTACGGATAACTGGCCGTAGGGATGATGGTTACCATCACCTTGACAGTATTGTTGTTTTTACGGATGTCGGTGATGAGGTATATGCTGAAAAAAGTGATGAACTTTCACTTGAGATTTCAGGGCCCTTTGCAGACGGTTTTAAAACAACTGATGGTAATTTAATATTACAAGCGGCAAAAACATTGTGTCATGAAGCTAATGTTGAACCCACAATCAAATTTAGGCTGGTTAAAAATTTACCACTGTCATCAGGGATCGGCGGTGGTTCGTCGGATGGGGCAGCGGCCATGAAGCTGGTGCAGGATATTTTAAATCTAAAAATTGATGAAAAGAAACTAAATGAAATTGCCTTAAAAATAGGCGCTGATGTTCCTGTATGTTTAAGATCAAAAGCGAGCCATATGTGTGGGATTGGCGATGAACTTAATGACATTAAGCTTGCTCCCGGTATTCATATGTTACTAGTAAATCCGGGAATATCAGTTTCAACACCAGAAATATTTAGGAAATATGCAGCCTCAAATGTTTCATTTGATAAAAAAAGACAACCATTCACAGGTCAAATTCATTTGCCGTTAATGATTGATATATTAAAAAGCAGCAGAAATTCGCTTCAGCAGGCGGCTTGCAGCATTAACAATGAAATATCTGATGTTTTAATTGCACTGGGTAATACTGATGGTGCTTTGCTTAGTCGTATGTCTGGCAGTGGGGCAACATGTTATTCATTATATGAAAATTTTGATCAATGTGTCGTAGCTGCGAAAAAGATTTCCGAACTCAATAAAAAATGGTGGGTTAAAGAAGCTATAATCAGTTAATGAATGAATGTATTACTTGCGCTTCGTCGTCTATATGCTAAATTCGCCCTAATCTACAATAATATATGGTTAATAAGTCCAAAACTTTGAATGAAATATCAGGAATTCTCGACGAATGACTAACAGAAAACTCAGCCTCATAAAGACACTGTCATATTTTTTAATAATTAATATTTTTGCAGGATCGATGTCATTCGCCCAAGGGTTGGACCAAAATATATTTGATCAGATAAAAAAACAGACCGGTGCTGCCACAACAACAACTCAAGTCCGTTCCCCGCTCGATCAGCTTCGTGACCAGGAATATTTGAACAGGATGAGCGAACAACTGCAAAGAAGGCAAAACGCAGACCCGTCAATTATCGAAAAAGATTATAATTCAAGAATAAACAAACCTGATGATGATTTGAATTATATCAAACAATTTGGCTATTCAGTTTTTGATAAACTCCCACTCGGTGATCAGATCATGACCGGAACAATTCCGGATAACTATAGGCTAGGAGTCGGTGACACACTGGTAATTAGTTTTAAAGGATCGAAGGAAGAAATTGTTTCCGTAAATGTTGACCGGGAAGGTCGTCTTATTATTCCATCATTATCACCGATTAATGTGGTGGGTATATCTTTTGGTGATGTTAAAGCTCTGTTGAAGAAACAAGTTTCTGAAAGCTTGATTGGTACGGAAGTGTATATATCAATTGCTACTCTACGGCAAATTTCTGTGCTTGTTGCCGGGGAAGTTGAAAATCCGGCAATGGTGCGTACGACAAGTCTGGCTACTCCGATTGAAGTATTGCTACATGTGGGCGGCGTAAAAAAGACAGGGTCGCTGAGAAATATAATATTGCAGCGTGGCAGTGAAAAAATACTCATTGATTTATATAATGTCATCGAGGGGTCGAATGCGGAAATTATTAATTTAATGGATGGGGATAGGTTAATCGTTCCAATAATCGGTGCGACTGTTGCGGTAGACGGTAATGTAATTCGCCCCGGCATTTATGAATTAAAAAATAATGGAAAACAGATTAGTGCCGAGACTGCACTCTCGCTTGCCGGTGGAACAGTAAGGACAAGAGGTAACGCATATACCCATCTTCAGTTTGATGATAATGGCATATTGAATTTTGAGAAACTAAATTTAAATGGTGCATTGAAGAGCGGTGAAATTATCATAGTCAATTTGCTGGAAAATTCGCAAGTTGGTAAAATATCCCTGATGGGACATGTCAAAACACCGGGGGTGCGTTCGGTAAAAATATTCAATAATGTGAAAGATTTAATAGGATCGGTTAAAAATTTAACGCAAAATCCATATCTTTTGTTTGGTATTATTGAAAGAACAGACTATCTAACTCAAACACGGCAACTTATTCCGTTTAGCCCGCAAAAAGTATTGTTTGGTAATGAAAATGTTGATCTGATTGATGAAGATAATGTCATTATTTTCGGACGAAATGATATTGAGTTTCTAAAATCAGATATCATCAGGCAAGCGATTTTCACCTGTGAATATCTGGAAGAAGAATTTCTGCCAAATGGTGATTTAAATAATGCATATTGCGCACCTGTTATGAAATTAGCTCGAATTATTTCTGATACACAGTCGGACCGGTTTGCAACGGCGACACGCGCGGTGTTTGTGCGTCGTGAAAGCACGCAGGAACAACAAAAAGATCGTGAAATCATGCTCGATCAATCAGAACTTCTAGTGCTTGAACAACAAAGGCGTCAGGCATTACTAGGAAGTGCTGCGAGCCCGAATGGTTTAACGCTTGAACAGTTGCAGCAGATAAATGGCGAAGAAAAAATTGAAACGAAAAGTTTTGCAAATTGTCCGTCAGTTTATCAGGAAGTTGATAATCTTCTTTCCTTTACTTTAGAGCATATTGTTTCTGTTGATGGTGCTGTGCGCTTGCCGGGTGTGTTCCCGATTGCAAATAATACGGCGGTTAATTTATTATTGGCGGTTTCCGGCGGTACATCAAATGATGCCAATATGTCCCGCATTGAAATTACGAGTTACCGCGAAGAGGCAAGAGACGGTAATTTGGTTATGAACTGGGAATATGTAGACGGGTCAATTTCAGATCTCGCTGCTAAATATGTTAATGCCGGAGGCGGTGTTCGCGTTAGTAGTGTTTATACTAATTTTGAGGCCGGAGCTGTACTGTTATCTGGTGAATTTGCCCAGCCCGGAGTCTATACAATTCGCAAGGGAGAAAAGCTTTCTTCATTGATCGAAAGAGCCGGCGGTATCACTGGGCAAGCTTATCCTTATGGTGCTATTTTCACCAGAGACCGGGTCAAGCAAATGCAAAAACAAGAAATGCGTCAAACTGCACAACGGTTGCAATCGGCTATGGTATCTGCTTCAGTGAAGAAAAATATTGATGCTCAAGGTGCTATTGCTCTGCAAAATATGGTAAATCAAATGGCTGAACAGGAATTTGTTGGCCGCGTTGTTATTGAATCTGACCCAGTAGTTCTTAGTCTTGACCCTAATAAAGATATCGTTCTTGAAGCGGGGGAC
This sequence comes from Emcibacteraceae bacterium, assembly GCA_016763335.1. Lineage (GTDB taxonomy): Bacteria > Pseudomonadota > Alphaproteobacteria > Sphingomonadales > Emcibacteraceae > Pseudemcibacter. The sequence goes on from JAESUD010000014.1 coordinate 5,254, forward strand.
AGTCTTTTTATGCCAAAAAGGCCAAACTTTATTGTCACTGTGGGTGATGTTCTAAATCCGACTGCATTGCAGTTTATCCCTGGTAAAGGGGTCGCAAGCTATCTTGAGGAAGTGGGTGGGTTTACCCGCGCCGCTGACCAAGACCGGGTATTTGTGGTTTATCCTAATGGTGTGGCGAAGCCTATTAATCTATCATCATGGGGCGGGGACAGAAATTTGAGCATTCCTCCCGGTTCGGCGATTGTTGTGCCCACAGATTTAAGCCCATATGACAGTTTGACACTGGTTCGTGAAATAGGTGATATTTTCCGCAATCTTGCTGTTTCTGCGGCCTCGATTGCTGTTCTTGTCAGAAATTAAAGTGAGAGAAGGCAGGGTCAGAAGACGAATTAATAAAAAAAGTTTTAAATGCCTTCTTTTAAGTTGTGCTGTTGTTCCTGTATTATTGCTATCTTTTGAAATCGCTTGGGCGCAAAGCCTTTCGTTTAAATCTGAAAGGGACGGCGGTACCGTTGGCGCTTTTGGCGGCATTGGATTGCTTGAAATGCGTAATGCTCGCTTTGGTGGCGATGGTGATTTATCGGCGGGGGTCGGTTATATTGATGGTGGGCAGAATTATTATGCCACATGGCAGGCGACACCATGGCTTGAAACCACATTAAGGTTTTCTGATTACAAAGAATCGAATATTGGTATTAATACCGGCGGCATCGATAAAGGCCTCGATATAAAAATTAGGATATTGGAAGAAGGCAAGTATAAACCTGCTATTGCCATTGGGCTTCAGGATATGCTGGGCGATGGATTATTTAGCGGTGAATATATTGTTGCTAGTAAAAAAATTGATAATTTTGATCTGACTATGGGATTTGGTTTTGGTAATCTTGCCAATCGTACAAGGGTTTCTAATTTTGCCCGTGTGTTAGGTGGCCGGTTTAAAAACCGTACTTTTAATGATCCTGGTTCGGAAAAATTACGATTTGGAAATTATTTTTCCGGTGAAAAAATGGGATTTTTCTGGGGAGTTGAATATAATATACCCATTGATGGTTTAACGGCAAAAGTTGAATATTCGACCGTTGATAAGTCAACAATTGATATTTTTCAAGATTATAAAAGTAAAACTGCGTTTAATGTCGGGGTAAATTATAAAGTCAAAAATTGGCTCGAAATTAGTGCCGGTTTGCTTCATGGCAATCAATTAGCGCTACAGTTTACTCTTAAACAAAATTTGCATAGTCCCGTCCGTCTTGGATTTGCGAAAGGTCCGGCAGTGGATGAAATTAGATCAAGAAGCCTTAAAAATTCTCCGTTAAGTGTCACAGATTATAAAGGCAGGGACGATCAGGATATCTTCTTTGAGCGCTTACAACAGATGGGGTATGTGGTTAATGCCATTAATCTGACGGGTGGTAGAATTAATGTTGACCTTATGACAAATGGAATTGATCCGCAAAGTATTGAGCTGATATTAGGGGCAGTTCTTACAAGTTACCCCGAGGCTAATATAGACTTTCCGAATGGTAATATTCAGGCAGGCAGGGCAGATAATCTTGGTCGAGAAGCATTGAGAAAGTTCAGGTCCAGTGCTTTTTATGTTAGAGAGTTGGATTATTCCGAAATTACCGCCGCCGATAAAAAACTTATTGCCAAGTCCATATTCGAACGAATGGAAGAAAAAGCACTTAAACCTGATGAAATATTGATAGGTGAAAATGAAATTTCCGTGGTGAAAACTGTGGCACCGTTCATTGATATACCAATGAATATTGGCCGTACTGTGAGGATTTTATCTGCTGAAGCCCCGGACACTGTTGAAAGATTCAATATTATTTCAAAAGAACGCGGTATTAAAGTATCAAAGGTCTCTGTGCTGCGAAAAGATTTTGAAAAAATTGCTGAATTTAATAGCAGTCCCGAAGAAATTTTTTCTAACACTCAGATCAGCAAACCAGGGCGAATGGCTATAGGTGGTCATTCATTTGAAAGTTTTCCACAATTTGAATATGGCATACTTCCTGACCTTGAAACGCATTTTGGTTCTGATAAGGACGACCATTTTAAAGGTGACCTCAATTTAAAGATATATGGCCGGGTTAACTTAAGTAATTCATTACAATTTTACGCTGAAGCCAAGCAACATATTATTGGTAACATAGATATGATCCCTGTTTCGAATAATGTGAATGTCCATCATGTACGCAGTGATATTGGCCTTTATGCAGCAGAAGGAACGACAAGTATTCGCCGTTTGAGTTTTGAATATATTAAAAACCCTACAAATAATATCTATACAAGAATAACCGCGGGTCATCTTGAGGCCATGTATTCCGGTGTCAGCGCAGAAATACTATATCGGCAATATGGTGGCAGTCTTTCATTCGGCCTGGATATCAACTTGGTTAAGCAGCGCGGTTATAATCAGCTCTTTAAAATGCGTGATTATGAAACTGTTACCGGCCATGCCACACTTTATTATGTGAATAAGAAATATGATATAACCAGTAAAGTTAGTTTTGGACGCTATCTGGCGAAAGACTGGGGAACAACAATTGATATTTCGCGCCAATTTGGAAATGGTATTAGAATTGGCGCAATGGCCACCTTTACGAATATGAGTGAAAGTAATTTTGGTCGTGGTAATTTTGATAAAGGTGTCTATATGACTGTCCCGTTCGATTTTTTCTGGTTTAGGCAATCAAGGGACAAAGCCAGCTTTAAGTTTAGACGACTTGGTAAAAATGGCGGACAAAAACTGGATCATAATACGCGTTTATTTGATCTGTTATCGCCGAGCCAGCCTTATAAAATTTCCAACAGTTGGAACAGAGTTCTCGAGTAATTAACATATTATTTTTATATGTTTCTATCTTATGTTTTTTTTAATATTTTTAAGATAGTTTCTGTTTATTCAAAAAATAAAATAAAATGAGTGGAATAATAAATGTCAGCATTATCATTAACTTCTGAAACACGCATCATTGTTGTGGGCCTTGGGTATGTGGGGTTGCCGCTTGCCGTGGCACTGGCCAAGAAATTCAATGTGACTGGATTTGACATCAGTACACAGCGTATTGATGAACTTAAGAGCGGTTTTGATCGTACCGAGGAAATTGAAAAAGAACGCCTTGAGACAAGTTCATTAAAAGTTACCAGTTCAGTTGATGATATTAAAGAAGCTGCGATTTATATCGTGACGGTTCCAACGCCAGTTGATGAAAATAACAAACCGGATTTAACACCTGTTCGTTCGTCCTGTGAAACATTGGGCCCGGTCATTGGTAAAAATAGTATTGTCGTATTTGAAAGTACTGTTTATCCTGGGGTTACCGATGAATTATGCGGTCCTATTCTGGCGGAAAAATCAGGCCTTGTTTGCGGCAAAGATTTCTTTCTTGGTTATTCACCGGAACGCATTAATCCTGGTGATAAAATTCATACGGTTGATAAAATTACCAAGGTCATCGCAGGCCAAACACCTGAGGTGTTAGATGTTCTTGATGAGTTATACTGTGCGGTAACTAGCGGCGGTGTTTTTCGCGCATCTAGCATTCGTGTTGCAGAAGCGGCTAAAGTTATAGAAAATGCTCAGCGCGACATCAATATCGGCTTTGTCAATGAGATTACCATGATTTTCCAAAAGCTCGGCATATCCGTTTATGATGTGCTTGAAGCGGCTGGAACCAAATGGAACTTTCTTAATTTTACCCCGGGGCTTGTTGGCGGGCATTGTATTGGCGTTGATCCATACTATCTGGCGGAACGGGCAAGACAAGTTAATCATGACCCACGCATTATTTTAGCCGGACGGGCGATTAATGATAGCATGGCAGATTTTGTTGCCGAACGAATTTGTGCCCAGCTTTCTGGCACAGGTAAAATTCTTGTACTCGGTTTGACATTTAAAGAAAACCGTCCTGATCTGCGCAATACTAAAGCGGTTGACCTTATCGCTGGTCTTAAAGTGCGGGGTTTTCAGGTTGACGTTCATGATGCTGCCGCTGATCCGGTTGAGGCAAAGAAATTCTTTAACATTGATCTAATAACATCACTGGATGATATTGCTGATCATTCTTACACAGCCGTTGTCGGTGTGGTTTCCCATGATGCCTATAAAGATATCACGCCTGATGAATTTGAACGTTTGTTAGAGCCAGGTGGCCTAATCGCGGATATCAAAGCCATGTGGAAAGATTTGGAAAAACCTCAATATATCCGTAAGTGGCAATTATAAGTTTTTATTTGTCTGGTGACGGGAAAAGGGCGGTTGATCGGTTGGTTAGGTAGTAGCTTACTTGACCGATATATTCGTGAATGGCCAGGTCAAAATGGCTTAAATTTTTAGAAAATTCGAGCTGGAAGAAACCCTGATATTTCAAAGTAGATTTATAATCGACAGGGTAGGGCTGGAAATTGATGCCAGCCTTCCTGAAAGCACCCACTGAACGTGGCATATGAAAGGCGCTGGTAACCAAGAGCCATTTTGCGTTCTCGCCGGGTTTTATCAGTGCTTTGCTTTCAAGGGCGTTGGTGTGAGTGTTATAAGATTTATCATCAAACCTTATTCTCGTTATATCAATACCTGCACCAGTGAAGAAAAGTTTTGCGACATCATTTTCTGATAATTCGCCCTCGGCCAGTCTTGTGCCTCCACTATGGATTATTGGCAGGGATGGAAACTTCCTTGCCAGTTGGGCCGCAGTGATTAATCGTTCGCTGCCATGGTTGAGGGTTGCTTGACCACTAGATGTGCTCACAGATAGCTTTTCCGAGCCGCCAAGTACGATAATTCCGGCGTAGGGACCTTGACTAAGATCGTTGCGATATTGATCGAAGCGTTCTTCGAGTGGCCATAATACCCAGCTTGATAAATTGGTGAAGCCGGCAAAAAAAAGAATGGTCATGGTTGTAACAATTATTCGTTTGGATATTGTTTTATATTTTGGTTTTTTTTGGCTAAAGTTATTCAGGATTAGACTTAGAAGTAATATGATAAAAAGTAAATTCCCTGGTTGAAAAATTACCCATAGCCCTCTTGAAATTATGTTATCCCACGCCACTTTTTTATCCTGTGTATATACTTGAAAAATCGTTGTAAACAGAGACTAGTTTTTCTTTGAAATAATTAAAAGTAAAAAAAAATGAAAATAAGTAAAAAACATTATTGCATGTTGATCTGAAACTCACTATGTTCGCCTCACCTTGAGATAATCTGTTAATATTTGGGGTGTAGCCAAGTGGTAAGGCATCGGGTTTTGATCCCGTGATCGCAGGTTCGACCCCTGCCACCCCAACCAACAGATATTAGAACTTCTTATATGATGAATGTCTTAAAAAAACCATGTGGGCTGCCACGTAGGAAGATGTTATTTTTTGTTTGTTGGATATTCGATAAGTGAATAATTTGCAAATTTCTCATTATCACCCAAATTCCAATCAAAAGCATTTCTATTAATATAAGTGGTAAGGTAGCCTTTTACAGGACATCTTAGATTGGTTATATCGACGTCACTTATCCAATAAGAAAAACTGCTTTGTGAACTTTGCAGTTTTTGGGTCCATTCGAGGGTTGAGTTTTCACAGTAAAAACGAAGTCCAATCCATGTGTCTTGGAGAAAAACAAAGTTATTCACTATAAATTTGTGGGTTTCAGGGCGGTTTATTGTCGCCAGCTGGCCTGTGATATTTTTATATTTGTGGTTTGCTGCCTCAGCAACAGCCTTTTCCCATGATGCTTGATTAAGGCGTATTAATTCAAAATAACTTTTTGTTGCATTGTTATAAAAAGGACCAGCAGTGAAGGCGCTGTCATCGCTAGGAGAGCGCCGTGTCGGATCTGCAAGGCTTTGTTCAACGGAAGCGGATAATATTAAACAATATAATACACTTGATAAAAATGTCATTTTAACCATTACGCTTTAACCTATTTTAAAAACTTCGTTTATTTTGACATATACTAACGTTATTTTTTAAATAAATTGTTAATGATGTCTTTTATCCGTTCAGCAGTATGGCCATCCCAGTTTTTTGGTTTGGTTCCGTGAACCCATTTTCCTGCCAGAACCTGATCAACGCATTCTGATAATTCACTAGGTTTGACCAGTCTATTGGTTCCTTCGGTAATGGTGATGGGGCGTTCGGTGTTATCTCTAAGGGTTAGGCAAGGAATATCGAGATAGGTTGTTTCTTCTTGTATGCCGCCGGAATCAGTAATGATTAATTTTGCTGATTTAACCAGTGACATAAACGGGACATAACTTATTGGTTCGATCAGAATGAGGTTTTCATGGCTTTGGAAATCTTGCCAATAGTTATTTAGCTCAAGACTTTTACGGGTGCGTGGATGAATAGCGAAAATTAATTTTAATTTTTTTGAATTTTCAACCAAACCGTCAATAAGTGTTTTTAATATTATTGGGTCATCGACATTCGCCGGACGGTGAAGAGTTACAACACCATAGTCTTGATTTTCAAGGCCGTATTTTGCCGGGGCATTTTCAGCATTGATTTTATCGGATAACAGTTCGTAGCTATCCATCATAATGTTGCCGACCCGAATGATGCGGCTGTCAGGGTGACCTTCGTTTTTAAGGTTTTCGTCAGCATCTGGGGAAGGCGTCCATAAGTAATCACATATGGCATCAGTGACGAGACGGTTTATTTCTTCGGGCATTGAGCGGTCGCCACTACGCAGTCCGGCTTCAAGATGAGCGACTTTAATGTGAAGTTTGGTTGCGACCTGTGCACAGGCTGCTGTGGAATTTACATCACCAACGACAATAAGCAAATCTGGTCGCTCGATATTTAAGCAAATATCCTCATAGGCCATCATGACTTTGCCAACTTGTTCAGCATGTGTGCCGCCCCCGACACCAAGGTGAAAATGCGGCTCAGGTAACATTAAATCCGCAAAAATATCATCGGACATATTGGCATCATAATGCTGGCCCGTATGAATAATACTTACTTTACACCAATCCTCATTGACAAGAGCATGATAAAGGGGAGCGATTTTCATGAAATTAGGGCGTGCTGCAGCAATGAGATGGATATTGTGCGACATAAAACTTTTCCTTTTTATTATTATTAAATAGATAATGTTTATTTATAAACCGCCATGACGGTTTTGATAAGGTTTCACTTTATTGTTATATGTTTTTATTGATTAATAAAATAAGTTTTTTAAAAGTGATTCTTTTTTTAAACATTTTATCCTACCAAATATGGTTAATAAAACCATCCATATTCCCAAAATGAAACAAATTATGGTTAACGGATCATTTTTTTTGGCAATTTTATGCATATTTCTAGAATATATAAAATTTTATGTTATTTTGGCCTAACGGTAGATTAAACGACAAGTAGTTTGATTTTCTGTAGGTATGAGCCGGGTGAGGCTTAGTGTAAGTAATAGTATATGAGTTATTGATAGGTGACGTGGTTAATGTGCAGATTTCGGTTGAATTCAGTATAAAGCTATTTTTCAAATCGTTTTGCGATACCTAAAATAAAGGTGAGATTACACCTTAATAATTGCGTCCTGCATTTATTTAACAATTTATCATTATATACGCTTTGTTGCTCAAATTGATCTTACTTCAAAAATAAATCTTTGAAATCTTTGGAAAAATTTATAAAGATTTAAGAAAGTTAGATTAATAACAATGTATTAACCAGACTCAAAATATGAGTTTATATTAAAAATAATAATGAAGGAATTTAATCGTGCAAAGCCTTTTGAAAAATATCAATGATACAGCAATGAATGTTGCTAAAGTTAGCTTGTCTATATGCCTGTTAGTAGTTGCAGGTTGTGCTGGCGGTGGAGGAGGACAACTTCCTTCCGCTCAATTCGTAACCAGTGATGAAGGTCCCGGTCCACAATATGTTGTTGGCCCACTTGACGCGCTTGAAGTGTTCGTATGGAGAAACCCAGAACTTTCTAGACCTATTACAGTACGTCCTGATGGTCGTTTTTCAATGCCACTTATTGATGATATCGCAGCAACCGGTAGAACACCTACTCAGCTCGCGCGTGATATTGAAGAACAACTTGATCAATATATCCAAAGTCCGATTGTAACAGTTATTGTTAGTGGTTTCCAAGGTCCATTTGCGCAACAAGTTCGTGTTGTTGGATCAGCCGCAGTACCACAATCTATTCCTTATAGAGCAAATATGACATTACTTGATGTGATGATTGCAGTAGGGGGTATGACAGAGTTTGCTGCCGGTAACCGTTCAACACTGGCGCGTGTCGAAAATAACAGCCAAGAAGAATATACCGTTCGCCTAGATGACCTTCTTAAAGATGGTGATGTTTCCGCGAACGTTAATATTGAACCGGGCGATGTGATTATCATACCTGAAAGCTTCTTTTAAGCTTTAAGTTAAATAGAATATATCCCGGCTATATTCATAGCCGGGATGTTAAAAAATGCAATGAGTTTGTTCTTGGTAAAAGATTGACCGTTATGGTCGGGTGTTACAAAGAATTGATTTGAAGATAATGAAGAGTTTATTTGAAAGTATAATGAGATGAATGAAATTTATACTCAATTTATATCAATTTTATACGGTATTTGGCGCAATAGAAAAGTTGCTCTTACCGTTGCTTGGTCTATATCAATATTAGGGTGGTTGTATATATCGCAGATCCCTAATCAATTTGAAGCAAGAGCAAAACTTCATTTTGATACTGATAGAATATTAACACCGTTAATGTCGGGTCTTACATTAGATAACAATATTTATAATCAAATTCTTGGCCTTCGTGAAACATTGCTTGGTCAGGAAACAATTGAAGCTGTTATCAATGGTACCAATATTAAAAATTTAATAAACCCTACTGGTGAACTCACTGAAGCTGAAATGGTTTATTGGCGCAATAAAATTGCTAGAAAATTTCTAATTTTACCTGAAACCACCAATCTTTTTGTATTTATATATTCTGATGAAAACCCAATTATTGCTCATGGTGTGGTTCAAGGTTTCCTTGACGCCTTTATGGAAGGCCAATTGGTTGATTCTTCCGTTGAACTATCAGGGGCACTTACATTTATTGAAGACCAGTTAAGTGACCAGGAAACTAAGCTTGAAGATGCTGAGAAAAAGAGATCTGAATTTATTCAGAAAAACATGTCTTTTCTTTCAACTAATGGTCAAACTTATTTTCAAAATTTAACCATTGCCAGACAAGAAGTGGTTGATGTTGAATTATTGATAAATGAGTTTAATAGTCAGAAACAACAAATGATTGATTACCGTGAAGAATTGCCTCCCTTTGTTTCATCATTTGGAATTGGGCCACTCAGCGGTGCACAGCGTGTTACCATTGAGACAAGAATTGCTTCTATGGTTACGCAGCTTGACGAGCTTTTTGTTCAAGGACAAAAAGAGCGTCATCCGGATGTTATAATTTTACGTAATCAAATCAAGGCACTTGAAGATAAGTTGACGGTTGAGAAAGAAAATCTTGCTAAGGCTATGAATGATGGTGATACATCGGCTCTTTCATCAATGAATGGTTTAAGACCAAATCCTTTGTTTGACCAGCTCAGCATAAAACTTATTGATGTTGAAGGTGAAATTGCCAAACTTAATGCACGTAAAATTCAGAAAAATGAAGTTGTTAATAGACTTCTTACGCTTTCACAACGGGTGCCGGAAGTTGAGGCGGAAGAATCAAGACTAAACCGTGATTATCAGATTTTGCTTGATAATTATAACCTTTTGCTTGGGAAGCGTGAAGAAACAAGAATGTCTCAAGTGCTTGAAAATACATCAAAAGGTATTAATTTCAGTTTGATTGAACCTGCAACAATACCGAGAGAACCTTCTAGTCCAAACCGTTTATTCTTTGTAATAATTTCTATGGTGGCTGGAATATTGGCAGGTGCTGGTTTGGCATTTATCATGAACCAATTCCATAATACTTTTTCATCAGAGCAACGCCTGCGTGATCTGTTTAAATTTCCGGTACTCGGAAGTGTATCAGCGATTTTATCAAAACAGGATGAAGTGCTGAGGAAACGTAATATGATTGTTTCTTCTGTCATGTTTGGTGGGTTGTTCGTTGCTAGCGTATTTGTTTATCTAATACTTGAACAAATAAACTCTAGTGTAGTTTAATTTTATAATAGAAGATTTTAATATGAACGTGAACGAAAATAAAAAAACGAAGGAAAGTCTAGTTGAACGTGCTGCGAGAAAACTTGCAGAGAATAAACAGGCTCCTGATATTCAATCGCAGACGAAAACAGCGAATGGTGAGTTCGTTAAGCAAGCCGGCTATAAAAGGCCGGAAGCTGGTGCTGATCCCGTTATGGCCCATGGAGAAAAAATCCGTGATGGTTTAAAAGATATAACGAAAGTCATCAAGATTGATGAAGACCGCCTTAATGAGAAAAATATTCTGACGTTGAATAATGATAATGTTCTCGTGGCAGAGGAATTTCGTCTTATTAAGAGAAGTTTGCTAATTAATGCATTCACAGGTGGTGATAATGCGATCGAAAACGGTAATATCATTATGGTGACCAGCTCGCAGCCAAATGAAGGTAAAACATATTGTTCGTTAAGTTTAGCGCTTAGTATGGCTAAAGAGAAAGACCTTAATGTGCTTCTTGTTGATGCGGATGTTGCCAAGCCAGATATTATGAACACCGTTGGCGTTAAGGGTGGTAAAGGACTTATTGATGTGATCGGTGACGAGAATATTGACCTTAGCGACTGTATTTTGAAAACGGATATTAATAATTTAAGCATTTTACCTGCCGGCAAAAAACATTCATTTACAACTGAGCTGCTTGCCAGTGAAAAAATGGGTAATCTAATAGATGAACTTGCACAGCGTTATCATGACCGTGTGATCGTTATTGATAGTCCACCGGTTCTTGCAAGTAGTGCATCATCCGTTCTTGCCATGCATGTAGGACAAATATTATTTGTCGTTGAAGCGGATAGAACAACGGAAGAAGAAGTCAAAGAAGCACTTCAACTGATTAA
>JAESUD010000015.1 GCA_016763335.1 Emcibacteraceae bacterium
AAAACACCCCGAAGGCTGGCGCGTCGCCTATTTGATAGATACTCACACACCGGAAAAATGTATTAAGTAAACCAATATTACTCTTCTACTAGATTTATTGAAATAGTGTTCGATAATGAACATTGTCAGATGTTCGATTTTGGACACCTCTCCTATAAGGTATTGTAAAATATAGACTAAATTATTGGCATGGTAATTGCTGTTATAATTAAAGCATATAAGTCATATTTGTTTCTTGGGAGAAAATAATGTTAATTGCAAATTATTTAACGTCAACTTGGCGCAATTTCTTAAATAACGTTTTATTTAGTTCAATAAATATTCTCGGACTGGCTATTGGTTTAGCTGCAGTTATTCTCATTAGCCTGTTTGTGAAAATGGAACTCAGTTACGATAGTTTTTGGGATAATGCGGATAATATATACCGCACGCATATTCAAGTGAATATACCCGGTAAAGATCCGGAAAATTTAAACATGACGCCACCACCTTTAGCGCAGATGCTAAATAATGACTATTCTGAAATTGATAAGGTTACGCGTGTTGTTGACATAGAAACTACTCTGGAATTTGATAATCAAAAATCTGATTTTTCAGCCGCGTTGGTGGACAGGGAATTTCTGGATATCTTTGATTTAAAATTTATATATGGTGACGCTAATACTGCGCTGAGTGACAACAATAGTCTGATTATAAATCAAAGGCAGGCAATGCAATATTTTGGCGTTGAAAACCCGGTTGGTGAAACCGTGGATTTGATATTTTTTGATCACGAAAAATATTATCGCATTTCGGCGGTAGTTAAGGACCATCCTGAAAATACCATGCTAGGGATAGATGCAATAGCATTACTATCAGAGAGTGACTTCGAAGATGGTGTTTGGAGTGGTTGGAATAATAATTTTGTGCAAACCTATTTTACTTTAACACTCGGAAGCAATATTAATTCTATAGAACGAACTTTACCTGATTTTATTAATAGGCATTACCCAAACTTACCATTTGGTAGTTCTGACAATACACCGGCAGATTTTATCACTCTTTCTTTTATGAATATGAAAGATTTACACTTATTTGCTCCGGGTGCTTATGACTATGGACCCAAAGGAGACCCCGTTAGTGTAGTTTCTTTTGCCACAGTGGCGTTTCTAATACTGGTAATTGCATCCATCAATTTTATGAACTTAAGCACGGCCCGTGCAAGCGTTCGTGCTAAGGAAGTAGCAATAAGAAAAGTACTTGGAGCAGCCCGTCGTAACTTAATCTTTCAGTTTATAGGTGAAGCAGTAATATTGACGTTAACCTCACTCATAATTGCGTTTGCAATTGTTGAATTTACGTTACCAATTTATAACGAGATGATAAATCAGAATTTTGCCCTTGATTATCAATCATATGATGTGGTTCTGATAATTGTATTTACTGTGATGGTTGGGATTATGAGTGGCATCTATCCTGCCTTAGTAATTTCAAACTTTTGGCCGTCAAAGGTTTTAAAATCAAATAAGTCTACGGACACGCCTTCATCAGTTAGATTGAGGTCAGTGCTTGTCGTAACTCAGTTTACTATTTCAATTGCATTGATTGTGATTACTGCTGTTATTTTTAGTCAGATGAAACTCACTGAAGATCTTGACCTTGGGTATAACAAAGAAAATTTTCTATCAATAACGACCTCAAACTCGAGAGCATTGTTTGATAAGATTGATATTATAGTCGAGCGACTGAATGCAATAAATGATATATCAAGCGTTACTTATACTTCCAATTTTACGCCAGGTTCTACATATACTTCTAGCGATCCGTTGAGAGTAGAAGGTGGTTCAGATTTTGAACCGATAATGATGACATTTCGCGGTATAGGGTACGACTTTCTAAAAACTTATGAAATCCCGTTAATCGTTGGCCGTGATTATGAACGAAACCGAAATGATGAACGTCCTTCCCGCGAACAAATTCTGGCTGGTGATGGTTATACAGCATCCTTAATTTTAAATGTATCCGCCGTAAGACGTCTGGGATTTAGTACTCCCGAAGAGGCTCTTGGTAAAAGGATATTTATGAATGTTGGTATGGTTGGACAAGGTAGTAACCAAGTGGCATTAGAAGCTGATTTTGAGGTTATTGGTGTGATTGATGATGTTCGTTTTTCAAGTTTAAAAACGCCAACCGAACCAGAGTTTTATCAATTGAAAGCAAAGCTACCTCAATTCGTTAACATAAGATATACCGAAAACCCAATGAAAGTGGTCGAAGAAGCGAAAGCAATATGGCAAGAAGAGATGCCGGGCGCATCGTTCGAATATGAATTCGCAAAGGATGCTCTAGCGGATCAATATAAGACGGAGCATGGGCAAATAAACATGTTCTCAGCCTTCTCTGGTCTCGCTATTTTTATCGCATGCCTTGGCTTATTTGGTCTTGCATCTTTTACCGCAGAACGCCGCACCAAAGAGATAGGCATTCGCAAAGTTTTTGGCGCAAAAATTTTCCAAATTATTAAACTTCTCGTCTGGCAATTTTCAAAACCTGTGCTGATAGCTAACCTTATCGCTTGGCCCATTGCTTATCTTGCTATGAGCCGCTGGCTTGAAAGTTTTGTCTATAGGGTCGATAGTCTAGTGATTGTGACACTTTGTCTGATGGCGGGATTTATAGCACTATTGATTGCCTGGGTGACAGTAGCTGGTAACAGTTTTGTTGTTGCAAGAAAAAACCCTATAGATGCGCTTCGACATGAATAATGTTAATATCATAAAGCGTTAGTTTTACTTATACTCATTATAAGAAAGCCCCGTTAAATATCTTTTCTAAATTGTGTTAGAGTGCCTTGTTTAATCTATAAAATAGGGTGATTGAATTTGTGACATGGGAAGAGATATAATTATGGGAATTCTTGATGCCTTGGAACAGTGGCAGGATAACAGTGAGAGTGAATTTGGTAGACTGCCGATGCCACCAGTCGTTTATTCATCGGAAGAAATTCATAATATTGAATTAGAAAAAATATTTTCAAAAGAGTGGATATGTGTCGGGCATATTTCGGTGATTAAAGAAGCGGGAGATTATCTGACTTTTAATCTTGCCACGCACCCGGTTATCGCTTTGCGGGACAATACCAATGAAATTCGTGTTTATTCCAATGTATGTGCGCACCGGTCTTCGCGTTTACTTGATGGTTTTGGCAATTGTAAGGTGATAATTTGTCCTTATCATGCGTGGGCATACGAATTGAACGGAAAATTGCGAGGGGCGCCTCGAATGGATAAGGACAAAGTTAAGCACGTACATTTAAACCAATTAAAATTTGAAGTTTGGCAGGGGTTGATCTTTGTAAATCTCGATCACAATGCTGCCCCCTTATCTCCACGTCTATCCGCCTTGGATGAGCCCATCAATAAATTTGATTTTGCCAATATGGATGTCGTTCATTCTTATGAGGGTGAACTCGCGTGTAACTGGAAAGTTTTGGTGGAAAATTTCTGTGAAAGCTATCATTTATTCAAGGTGCACAAAACTACATTAGAGCCGTTTACGCCCACCTCAAGTGTTAAGGTAATGGCCGGTGGGGTGGGTTATAATCACCATACCTTAGATAAAAAGACGGATGATAAGAAAGTAAGTGCGGAAGATGAGAATAAAGAACATCTAAGCTGTATTTATCCAAGCATGACGTTTGCGTTAAGCCAGTCCAGAGTTTTATGGTTATCA
>JAESUD010000151.1 GCA_016763335.1 Emcibacteraceae bacterium
AATGGCGTTTTGGAATGTAGCGCATAATGTTGGTGGGGGATTGGTTTGCCCGCTTGCCTTCCTCGGCGTAGCAATATTTGCTGATTATCATGCAGTGTTTTATTTCCACGGCATAATTGCGCTTGTCATTGCGGTATTTATATATTTTACAGTGCGCGATACCCCGCAATCACAGGGGCTGCCAACGATTGAAAATTATCATCAAAGTTATCCCACAGCATTTGAATATAAGGAAAGTCATGAAAAAGAGTTTTCAACAAAGGAAATATTCTTCGAATATGTTTTAAATAATAAGCTTCTTTGGGCGATCGCGGTTGCCAATGCGTTTGTTTATTTGGTGCGGTACGGCGTTCTTGATTGGGCTCCAACATATTTGAGCGAAGTTAAACAATTTTCTTTCGAAGATACCGGTTGGGCGACGGCTTATTACGAATGGGCGGCGATACCGGGGACAATTATATGTGGCTATGTGTCGGATAAATATTTTAGAGGGTGTCGGTCACCTGTTTTGGCCATTTTCATGACGATTACTATGGTTTGTGTGATTGTTTACTGGCTTAATCCGCCAGGCAACCCCACACTTGACCTTATAATGCTTACGACGATTGGGTTTTTCATATATGGCCCGGTGATGTTAATTGGTTTATTTGCCCTTGACCTTGTTCCCAAAAAGGCAGCAGGCACTGCTGCAGGCTTTACGGGGTTATTTGGTTATGTCGGCGGTTCAGTTGCCGCCAATGTCGGTATTGGTTACATGGTTGATACCGCAGGATGGGACGCGGCCTTCATGCTTATTATAGGGGCATGCGTCATGGCAATAATTCTTATTTCATTCACGATGAAAGCCGAGAGGCGCGTTAATTCGGAAAATTAAATGATTAAAAATATTTATTTCTTATTTATAAGTTCTGGACTTTTACAAGGATGTTCAGAGCAGGCCGGGAAAAATTATCCGCCGTCAATAAGAATTTACATTGAATTTTTACTAATAAAGCCGACAAATATTGTTCGAAATAATATATTTAAATCGAAAAAAAATGACCAATTCTCCGCATAATAGACATCATACTTAACTCTGTTTTCCATTTTATCGACGGTATCGGTAATGCCGCGATAGCCATTTATTTGTGCCCAACCGGTAATGCCAGGCTTCACACGGTGACGTGCGAAATAACCATCAATGACTTTAGCGTAATCTTCGTTATGATCAACGGCATGGGGACGGGGCCCGACGAGTGACATGCTGCCGTTTAATACATTAATAATTTGCGGCAATTCATCAAGACTGGTTTTTCTGATAAATTTTCCTAGTCTTGTAATCCGTGGGTCGTTTTTGACGGCTTGATGGGTTTTTTCTTCTTCGACTACTTGATGTGTCATTGAACGAAATTTATAAATTTCAAAAATTCTATTATTATAGCCGTATCTTTTTTGCTTAAAAATAACGGGTCCAGGACTTTCCATCCATATAAGTGCCGAAATAATCAACATTAAGGGACCAAATATTATTAAGGCTATAATTGAAAAAATAATATCTTCTACTTTTTTTATAAATATCATCCAGTCGGAAAATGGCGTTCTGACAATCTCAATCATTGGCACACCTATAAAATGATTGGTTGATGGTTTAAAAGGCATTCTAAAACCAACCAAATCAGAACTCAGGTAGATATGAACCGGTAATTCACGTAATTTTCTGGCAATATTATATAACCGCTCATCAGCGCTCCAGGGAAGGGTGATGATAACGTCGTCGATTTTATGATTGCGAATATACCTTTGGAGGTCATTAAGATTACCTAAAACCGGGTAACCGCACGCCTCAGGCCCGGTTCTTTCAAGGCGGTCATCAAATATGCCCATGATATTATTAAGCTTTGGGTATTCGTTATCTATTTTTTCTATAAGCATTTCTGCGCGGCGATCACTGCCGATAATAATGACATTCCTGGCAAAGAGTTTATTTTTTGTCATAAACTTAATTACATAAAAGCCTAAAACTCTGCCGAATATAATGAGAAAAACAGAACTTCCAATAAAATAATATACCCATGTTTTATTGAAATAATCAGTCACATTAAGTGAATAAGCGATAGATATAAACAAACAGAAGGCCGTCGCAAGCACAACTATAATTTTTGTAATATTCTGAAATGGCGTTATAAAAGCCTCAAAATTATAGAGATTAGCAAAGTGTGATAATGACCATGAACAAAAAAGTACAAATATTAAGGCTGTGGAATAAATTTTTGAATTTATAATGGAAAAATCATTAATCAGATAATAGCATATTGCCCCACTCAATATAATCCACATACCATCAAAAACAACATAAAGCCCCGTAAGAACGGCATGCGAGATTGGTATGTTTTTTACAGTGCTACTTTCTTTACTGATATTTAGTTGCTCGTTTGGCAATTAATTATACTCTTTAAATGTTATTATTCTGCTATTTTGATCTCAAATTGAGCGTATCTTATTGTCTGAAAATGAATAAGCGATTAATACTCTTATATTTTTATCGTTCAATAAAAAAAAGTTTAATTATTTGTTAATATTTTTGAAATATTTATATTAAATTGACGAGAAATAATATAGTATCTGCTAGTTAAGTTGACAGGGCATCAAAACAGTAAATTTAATAAGTGTACCATATTAGGATTGATAAGGGAAAACTGTTAAATAATTTTACAAATGCAAATTTCAGTATATTGTTTATGTTTTATAACCCATTGATTTTAAATAATAAAACCATGTTGGCACGGTAATTGCTAGTTATGAACATGGTATTTCGGGAAAAAATAATGCCCGATAATTAAGATTTAGATAATAAATATTAATAATAAATATAGTAAAAACCGTTAAGGAACGTAAGTCATGTTTAAAAAAATTTCTATTGTATTGAGTTCTCTTGCAATTACACTGCTGCTAGCCGTATCTGGTGCAAACGCAGTGCCTGTTACGCCATCCTTCTTTGATAGTTACACCAGCGGTATTCTAACTGGTGGTGCTTCTGTTAACGATGTTTATTCATTCGAGGCCGGTGCAGACACTAATCTGTCATTCGGAATAAGTGTAAATCATCCAAATGCTGTAGGTACTTTTAGTATTGCTAATATGGTTTTGACTTGGACTGATGCTGGTGGTTCTGTCATGTATAATGTGACGGATGCATTCGGTGTAATGAATAGTAACCCGTTCCCAGTATTTTTCCATGCTCTTATGGATGGTGCTTCAGGAATGTTGACTGTTGTTGGTACGGCCCTAACTAATGGTGGTAGTTATTCACTTACTGTTGCTGCTGTTCCTCTTCCACCTGCTGTGATTGCTTTCTCGACTGCAATGCTTGGTGTTGGGTTCCTAGCGCGTCGCAGAAGAAAAAAGAAAGCTGTATTTGCTTAGAAGCTTTATTTGCTTAATAAATTTCTGAAAGAGGTGCTAATTATATTTAGCACCTCTTTCTTTTTGTATTTCACAAAATAGTACATAGAGTATTCATTTACATTCAGTGATATAGTTTTGAAAACAGGGAGGAGTTATCTTCCTGTTTTTTTGTTTGGACTTCGTTTTTTGATTTTAATTATTGAAAACAAAAGTAAGTGTATGTTTTGCAAATAAATTTTAATAATGTTACTTAGTAAATGTTAATTATTTTATTTTATAACTACAAAAATATATTATAACTTGTTGAAACTCGTATAAATGAACTGGTTGAATTTTCGATGAAACACATATCATTATTAATGACTGTAATTTTCAGTATAACATTGGCAGCTCTACCTGTCTCTGCGCAAACCATGGATGGTTATACTTTAAACCCCGGTGATGAACTCCACATATCAGTATGGCGCGAAGATACGCTTGATAAAGAAATCACAGTGCTTCCAGATGGCCTCATTACTTTTCCATTAATTGGAAGTGTTAGTGTGGTTGGTGTTTCAAGTGTAGAACTGGAAAAAATCATTGAAGATAAGCTCGCAGAAACAATACCCGGCGCAGAGGTTACTGTGCTTGTGTTATCAGTAAGCGGAAACCGTGTATATGTAATAGGGAAAGTTGTTAGGCCCGGCGAATTTATCATGAGTTCACAAATGACTATTGCACAGGTTCTCAGTTTAGCAGGGGGACTTGACCGTTTTGCTAATGGCGGGAGCATAAAAGTGCAAAGAATTGAAAAAGGTAAAGTCACATATTTTGAATATGATTACGGTGATCTTCTTTCCGGAAAAAATATAGCATCAATGAGCTTCATCTTAAAAGCCGGTGACGTTGTAATAGTACCATAAAATAATAAATTAAAAGGTGAATTCCTGTGTCTAAAAATATATTAAAAATAAACAAGAAAAAAATATTTGCAGTTAATAAAGCGTTTTTAATTGGTGTCAGTACCCTTGGTCTGCTGGCTAGTCAAAATGTTTATGGTGCTGAAAGTGATATAGAAATTGGTTTGACAGCGGAAGGTTCATACGATGACAACCGTTTTTTAAGCACGACAAATAAACAGGCAGTTTATGTATTTCGCATTAACCCATCGGTTAATCTAATAATAGAAGACGAGGGATCGCAGTCTATTTTTACCGTGACAAGTTCATACGCACTTTCTTCGGATCAGTTAATACAGCAAGACCGTTTTACATATGGTGCTAGATATGTAGGAAATTATCAATTTGAATATAATAGCCTTAACCTTGGCGCCGGCTATAACCGCCAATCATTATTTGATACAGAGTTTGATGATACGGGTGTTTTTAATACAGACGCGGTGTTGGATAGGGGCGATGCCTCAATCGGTTTACAGTTTAATTTAAATGAGAATTGGAATTTACGGCTTGCCGATAATTTCCAAGTTATGAATTATTCAACTGCAGTTTTTGACGATTTCTGGAGTAATAATGCCACTATTGGCCTGGATGTTGATGTGAATGAAAAAACATCGTTAGTTCAAAATTTTTCTTATTTACGATATCAACTTGATAACCCATTAGTGCAACCACTTAATAGTTACAGTTACCTCGCGGGGATAAGTCATGATTTATCCGAGAATACCAGTATAACAATCACGGGTGGTGCCTCTCGTTTTAATGGGTCATATCGTTGGAGCGCCGTTGCAGAAATTACCCATGAACTTGAAAATAATCAATTATCACTTAGGGCGGCTCGTGAATTGATGCCAAGTGGTCTTGGTGGATTGAGGCAATCTGAATCAATTTCCTTCGACACAAGTTATAATTACTCTGAAAGTACAAATTTTGGCCTTACAGCATCACGGCGCCGCACGAAAGACCTGAATGATTTTATACAGCTGAGTAACGAATTTATTGGACTTAGCCCATGGGTAAGTGTTGAAGTAATTAGAGATTTGCGTGTTCGCTTAAGGTATCAACTTAGGCGTCAGAGAATTGGCATGACAAATGATTGGGGCGTTTCAAATACGTTCTTTGTTTCGATCGAATATTAAAGGCTGCGTTAAATGGAATATACAGAAGCAGAATTAACCTTAAGAGATTATTTCACCATTCTAAAGCGGCGGTATCTTTACTTAATTATACCGTTTGTTGCGGTTCTGTTGGTTAGTATCGGTGTTTCCGTGTTTATGGCACCAGTATATCAGTCTACGGGCACTATTATGGTTGAATCACAACAAATACCGGATAACTTTGTTCAGTCAACTGTGACTAGCTATGCAGATGAACGTATCGGTATTATTACCCAACGGGTAATGATCCGCGAAAACCTTCTCCGTATTATTGATAAATTTAATTTATTTGGTAATGATAGAAGAAGCGTACCCGCATCGCAACTCGTTCAGCGTATGCGAAACATGGTTAATGTCGAAATTATCAGTGCCAATGTTCAAGGACAGCAAAATAACGGACGCACGGCAATTGCTTTTAAAATCTCGGTTGAACATAGTCAATCCAACCTTGCCTTTAGTGTCGCCAATGAATTTGTGACATTGTTTCTTGATGAAAATCTTAGAAACCGCATTTCTCGGGCTTCAGAAACAACTGATTTTCTAAATAACGAAGTTCTCAAACTGAAGGATGAACTGGAAACAATCGAAAATCAGGTAGCTGGATTTAAACAAGAAAATAGTAGTGCGCTTCCAGAGCATCTTGCACTACGAATTAATCAACGCGAAAGAGCTATCCAAGCAGCAGAAAATATTGAACTTTCCATAAAAACTCTGGAATCACAAAAAAGTGTTCTTGAAATTGACCTATCGTCTATTTCTTATAATTCCGGTAACGGCACTGGGGCAATATCATTAAATCCTGAACAGGAACTCGCAAAGTTTGAGGCGCAGTTGCGTGAAAAGTCAACTATTTATGGTGCTTCACATCCGGATATAACATCTTTAAATCGCAAAATAACTCAATTGAAAGCGACAGTCGCAACAGGAGATCATTTAAATGAAACTACTGACTTGTTGGTAGGTGATCCTGTTTCTGCCAAAATACGGGCAAGACTTAATTCGATTGATGATACAATTTTAAGTCAAACCGCTCTGAAGAAAGAAATTGAACAAAATATTATTACCCTCGAGGAAACAATAATTCAGACCCCCCAAGTTGAACGAGGGTTAAGAGCTCTTAATCGTGGTTATGAAAATGCGGTAGAGCAATATGAGAGTATAAAAGCGAAGTTGATGGACGCACAGCTTTCAGAAAGTTTGGAAGAAGAGAAAAAAGCAGAACGGTTCATCGTACTTGAACCTCCAGTACTCGCAGAAACTCCCATACGACCGAACAGAAAAAAAATATTTGTCCTTGGAATAATACTTGCTATCGTATCTGGTGTTGGAGCCATATTTTTAATTGAAATGATTGATGGCAGTGTATATGGCATGGCACGTTTAACAGAAGCAGTTCAGCAACAACCATTGGCCAATATTCCTTATATTGAAACATGGGATGAGATAACGAAAAATAAAAACCGTATAAAAATATTTGCTGGATTTTCTGTGGCAAGTGCGGTTTGTGCGTTGGCACTTATACATTTTCTGTATTTACCATTAAATATTTTCTTTTTTAAAGTAATGTCGAGAATAAGTTGAATTTTAGGAACGTGAAAGGGACTCCAAATGGAGCGTATTAAACAAGCCATCGAGAAAGTGAAAAAACAGAACCAGAAGGCTGGACTGTCTACACTTGGTGGCAAACGCAAGCCAGATAATATTGCGAGTAATGATCTTGCCGATTATTCATATACAAATACTAAAACTGTTGAACTTGATCCCGCATATCTCGAAAAAAATAGAATAATTGTCTATAATCAACAGGATGTAAAATCCACTATATTTGATATATTAAGAACGAAAATACTATCAAAAATGCAAGAAAATGGTTGGAAAACTATAGCGGTTACCTCGCCGACCCAAGGATGCGGTAAGACAGTTATTTCCGTAAACCTGGCTATTTCAATGGCACGTTATAATGACTATTCAATTATGCTCGCAGATTTTGATCTTAAAAAGCCAGAAATATCCAAAAACCTTGGCATTATTACCAAATATTCGATCATGGACTATTTTGATGGTAAGGTAGAATTACAGGATATGTTGATTAATCCTGGCATCCCCCGGCTTGTGATTTTACCAAATAATAAAGCGTATAAACATAGCTCAGCACTAATGTCATCACGCAAAATGACAAATTTCGTTGAGGATGTTAAAAATCGTTATTCATCACGTATTATAATGTTTGATTTGCCGCCGTTACTTGCAACTGATGATGCTATTGCGTTTTTACCGAATGTTGATTGCGTATTATTAGTTGTTGGCAACGGTATGTGTTCAAAATCAGAAATAGAAGAAAGCATGCGTTTATTAAGTACAAAAAACTTACTTGGCACAGTTTTAAACAAGTCTGATGATGAATGGCGGGGATATATTTAAGGTACCGGCCTTCTTTGTTTTATACTCATTATATGTTGTAATATCTCAGTCTTTGCTACTTTTATAAAGGCGCAGGCCAACGCTAGAATACTCCAGTAATAAATAGGTGTAATACCGATGCTGCTCACAGTGAAAATTGTCAGCATAATGCCAACTACAGTAGCGAACATCGCCCGGTTTTGAACCAAGAGTTCTTTATATTTAATATTACTTTTGAGAATAGGTAGTAGTTTATAGAGGCGGATAGCTATACTTATAAAAATTAAAAGAAAAAAACCAAGGCCAACTAAACCTGTTTCCAGAGCAACTTGTAAATAAGAATTGACGATATCAATTATACCTTCTCCCTGACGCATGGTTTCCATTTCTGGTGTCTCAAGATAATTGTCTGAACCAAAAAAGAGATTGCGTTGGATAACAATCCAAGATTGTTCCAGCAGGCGCTGACGATAATTAATTGTCGAAACCGCATGTATGCTATCATCAGCACTCATAAAAGGTATGAGATTGATAAAGCTTTGCCCTCTAGGTGTCATTGAAAGCATAACTAATGCGAGAAAGGTGACTGCAGCTAGTTTTGTGATTTTCCCGATTGCTTTTCTTCCAGTCATTATAAAAACTAACACAATAAGAGCCGCCCCTATCCAAGGACCCCGCGAAAGTGTAGCGATCATACTGCCGACAAATATAGCTATTCCAAACCAAAATAAAGGCCGCATCTTTTTATTTTCAGTGGGAACAAAGTTCAAAAATAAACCAAGACCAATTGAAGAAACATATCCAAGTAATATTGGGTGACCAAGTGCGGCTGAAGCACGTAATAAATTATTTCTGCTTAAGTAACCACCGATGCCCCAATCAAGCCCTAATGACATGACGGCAGAATTATAAATATGCCATGTTTTTAATGTCTCGGCTATGCCAACTACTGATTGAATAAATATTCCGAAAATTATAGCATAAAAAACTGTTTTTATATCTTCGGAATTATGGATTGATTTACTGATCGCATAAAAAGGTATCAGCATAATAATCGCTTTTATAAAACCAATTCGCATAACTTCTGTAACACCTGAATCTCGAAATGATATGCCAAGAACTAACAGAAAGTAAGAAAAAATAAGTATGTTAATTGATTTATTGGTTTTAATCCCGCGTGATCGTTTTAATAGTAGAGGTAATAAAAGTATTAATGTCAAAACATGATGATGACCAATATGGAAGACATAATTTACCAAACCAAAACTCGGAATTAAAATAGTTGCCGCTGGAATGGCCGGTAGAAGAACAAAAAATAATGATATTTTTAAGATAGGTTTGTTTCGGGTGTAATAATAAAGCCCGAATGCTAGAAATAATGCATACAACCAAAAATTAGGTGCAAAAAACGCTAGTAATGTGGTTAATACCCATACTTGGATCCATATTATAACATTTTTTTTTAATGCAATATGGGAGGAAAAACGCAGAAAAAAGAATAGTGGTGCCGCTATAATAGCAGTTAAGAATATCAGCGCTCTTATTTCTTCACTCATATATTTTAAGCCCGTTAATTAATTATGCCCCACATTGATACAAAATGTAGTTTTTTGCAATTATATATTGGTATAACTTGCTATACATAAACCAAATCAATAAAACATTAATTTGTAAAAGACTATAAAATAAGGCAATAATTTCCGTTATGGAAAAAACATCTAAAAATAATAAAAGCCTCAAATCTCGAGTGGTCGTTGCAAGTTCCTGGGCTATGGCAGGGTTTGGATTAGGCCAGCTTATTAGATTATCGAGCAACCTTATCATGACAAGGCTTTTGGTGCCGGAAATGTTTGGGTTAATGGCGTTATGTCAGGTTTTTCTTTTTATAATGGCGCTTATATCTGACATAGGTATCAGGCCAAGCATAATTAGAAGTGACCGAGTGGATGATCCACGTTTTTTAAATACCGCATGGACTGTGCAGATTTTAAGGGGCGGCATTATTACCAGTATGGTATTACTCGCAGCGCTTAGCATTAATATTGGCAATCAGTTTAATTTTTTTACTGAAAATTCTGCTTATACATCACAAAACTTACCATTAATAATTGGTGTAATGGCATTTACTGCATTTATTGGGAGCTTTAATTCGACAAACACAACTCTGGCCCAACGAAAATTACTTCTTGGGCGTCTAACTGTTTTAGAGATTGCCAGTCAAGTTTTTGGGATTATTCTGATGATCTTATGGGCTATCCTGGTTGAAAAAAATATTTGGGCATTAGTCATTGGTTCATTTGGAACAGTAATATTGAATACTATTTTAAGCCATACATCATTTCCGGGAATTCGAAATAAAATCCATTGGGATTGGTCAGCATTTTGGGAAATATTTCATTTTGGCAAATGGATATTATTATCAAGCGTTATCACTGCCATTCTTGCTCAAGGTGATAGGTTCATACTTGGAAATAAATTATCTACTGAAACATTAGGTGTTTATGTAATAGCCTTCTTTTTAGTTTTTTCTGTTAAACAGGCTATTCAAAAATTAAACTCTGTAGTGTTTTTTCCATTATTCAATGAAATTAAATATGAAAAATTAGATAAAATTACGCAAATTTATTATAATATTAGATGTCGTTCTGATGCAATTTCCATGACCATGGCAGGGGTTTTATTTGTCTCTGGAGAGACAATTGTAAAATTATTATTTGATGATCGTTATTTAGAGGCTGGATGGATGTTATCCGCTTTGTCATTTTCATTATTATTTACGGGAACAATAATATCTGGTGCTCTTTATTTTTCCTTAAACAAACCTAAATACGTATCATTAATGTCCATTGTTGAGGCCATCGCCCTGATAGGTGGCATGATATATTTCTTTGATATGGGCGGTCTCGAATTTGGTATTTGGGTTGTCGCTTTTTATTCAATCACAAGCATACCTATTGATTTATATATTAAGAAAAAAATGGGTATTTTGGTTTTATACAAAGAGTTCTATATGTTGCCAATCGCATTAATAGGATGTTTGCTTGGCTTGTTATTTAATCAATTAATACTATTCACCCTTTAATGAAATTAATCTAAAGTAAAGGTGTTTCCTATATAAAATGGAATTATATTAAAGGTAACAAAAGGTTCGTTTATGCTATACGAAACTCACTTCGATAATGTATTTGATAAATGCGATGATATTGATTTGGAAAGTTACGATGCGAAGATAAGAAAATTTCTTTTGTCACTTAGAGAAAAGAAAAATTCTACAACTAAACGCCGTAAATACCTCCATCCGTTTCTACGGCTCCCGAGTCAGAGAAATGATCTCAAGGATATTCGCTGTACAGCAAACCGTATTGCGAATAATTTTAAAGATGTCGTTATTTTAGGAACCGGTGGTTCAAGCCTAGGCGCACAAATGCTTGTTGCTTTATCAGGCGAACAATTATATGTAAAAACCGGTAAAGCACGAATTCATTTTCCTGATAATCTAGGGCCGCATACAATGCAGCAGCTCATTTCTGAACTTGACCTTAGTAATACTCATTTTTTGGTGATTTCAAAGTCCGGTAGCACAGCAGAAACTATTGCGCAAATGCTCGCATGTTTTTCAAATTTATTAACCATTGTTGGCGAAGATAATATCAAAAATTATTTCACGGTTATTGTTCAACCAGGGAAAAGTTTTTTGCATGATTTTGCCGTTAAATGGCAGTTGCCAATTCATTATCATGACCCGGAACTAGGCGGACGGTTTTCTGTCTTTTCTATTGTTGGATTATTACCTGCAATGATTATCGGACTTGATGTCGTGGCGCTACGTGATGGGGCAGAACAGGTTTTGAAAGCGACTATGGAAGCGCAGCATGTTCGTGAAATGTCACCCGCCATGGGGGCTATCGCCGCGTATGAGCTCCATAATAAACGCAATATAAATATCACTGTAATGATGCCTTATGAATGCCGGCTTGAAAATTTTTCAAATTGGTACAAGCAACTCTGGGCAGAAAGCCTTGGGAAAAATGGCAAGGGAACAACACCATTCAGCGCTCTTGGTCCTATGGATCAACATAGTCAATTACAACTTTTTCTTGATGGACCGAACGATAAATATTTTACGGTGATCACCACTTCAAGCAAAGGGGCGGGACCTACGATCGATTCCATGCTTATTGATGATGAAAATTATCAATATATGGCAGGGGCGACCATTGGTGATCTTGTAGAGGCTGAAGCAAATAGTACTATTGAAGCGCTTGGTGAGCGAGGCAAACCCGTTAGGCATATTAAAATTCGCGAAATTAATGAACGGTCTCTTGGGGCATTAATCATGCATTTTATGTTAGAAACAATTATTGCCGCAGAATTATTTGATGTTAATCCATATGACCAGCCATCAGTTGAATATGGTAAAAACCTGACAAAGGAATATTTGTCACAACTTCACAATGTCAGTCATACCATTTCAGTACCTAAAGCAATTATGTTATCAAAAAAAACGAACAAAACAGTTCGTTCAAAAAACTAAAAAGGAAATTATTATGAAGCCGGTAAGAAAAGCGGTATTTCCTGTTGGAGGACTTGGTACAAGGTTTTTACCTGCAACTAAGTCTATGCCAAAAGAAATGTTAACAGTCGTTGACAAGCCACTCATTCAATATGCTGTTGAGGAGGCCCGCGCAGCAGGGATTGAAGAGATCATTTTTGTTACCGGACGTGGTAAGGCAGCAATAGAAAACCATTTTGATCATTCATATGAACTTGAACATATGTTGGAGCAAAAAAATAAAACTGAAATTCTCGATCAATTAAAGGATTTACTACCAAATGAAGGTAGCATTTCATATATACGCCAACAACAGGCCCTTGGCCTTGGTCATGCAATTTATTGCGCAAAAAATATCGTCGGTGATGAACCATTTGCAGTTTTGCTTGCTGACGACCTTGTTAATGCAAATCGTCCATGTCTTAAGCAAATGATGGATATTTATTATGAAAAAGGCGGCAATGTAGTAGCAATTGAAGAAGTGCCGCGCGAAAAAACATCAAGTTACGGCATCATCGATGTAGCAAGCCAGGAAAATAATGTCCTTAAAATAAAGGGACTTGTTGAAAAACCAAAACCGGAAGATGCGCCGTCTAATTTTTCTATCATTGGAAGATATATTCTCCAGCCGGAGGTATTTACTCATCTTGCCAAAAGGACCATCGGGGCAGGCGGCGAAATTCAGCTTACGGACGCGATGGCAGGGATGCTAGGTGATATACCGTTCCATGGGTTGTTATTTGACGGTGAGCGGTTTGATTGTGGTGATAAAACCGGATTTATTCTAGCGAATATTGCTTTTGCAATGCAGCGACCAGATATGCGGGACGGTATAAAAGAATATCTCGCTAAAAATAAAAATATTTTCTAAAAAACTAATCACCCGGGTGGGGTAATAATGAATTATATTGGTAAGATCAGAAAGAACATTGAAAAACCAAAGCTCGTTTCTGTGTTGACAGAAGGTATGATGTGGCAAAATCAAGGGGATTTGATTTGGCAAGCAGATAAGTTTGAAGGTAATCCATGTTATTATCCTGTTTATCAATTTGAAAATTATTATTCATATTCACCACTTGCACTGATTTTAAAAAAACAATGTTTGAATGTAAATTCAAAGGCATTAGAGAAGGCAAGCCAAGAAGGTTTTATTGTTCAAGATGTTGAACATTTTATTGATAAAGATATTAATCGAATAGGCGCACCTCATAATTTTACAAATAATATTTGCGATGTTGATGATTATTGTCAAAAAATAGTAACAGCCTTAAGCAGGATATAGCGTTTGTTGAAAATAATAATGAAGGTTTTACAAATGTAATAATGTGTGGGGGCAAGGATAGTCTTAACCTGCTTCTTTTACCGTGGAAAAACCCTGTAATTGCCATCAGTGCAGATCCAAACTTTCCTTTAGTATGTGATTTTATTAAAGAAAATAACTTAAATATTGACGT